>JAKFVP010000057.1 GCA_021732175.1 Bradyrhizobium sp. | reverse complement strand
GCCCCATCCCGCTCGAGGTAGCGGAGATGAGCATCGACAGCCTTGCTTGCCGCCTTGGCCCGTTCCGGACCATGCGATGCTCGCTTCCGTCCCTGGGCGTTGAGCTTGACGATCCTCGCCTTGATGGCGACGCGGCGCGAGCGGAAGCGCCCGTTTGAATGCCGTTGCCATCCACCCTGATCGCCATCACGCAGGAACAAAGGCACGAGCTTCGCGCCCCGACCTCGCGCATTGAACCGACCGGTTCTTGTCCCTCCGCGCTCTTCGCCGCCAGCCGGTCCGCGTCCAATCCTGTTAGGATCCCCACCGGCCCTCCTGACGGCCACCTGAACTTGTTTCAGAAACGGCTGAGACCGCAGACCACCACGGGGATTGATCCGGGTCCCCCGGCTGCCGACGCGTCCGGGCCGCACATGAAAATCGTCGCTCTGCTCTGTCGCCATGCACCGACGATCCTCGTCGGATCCGACAGGTGCAAGAGCCGCGAGACTTCGATCGTAGAAAATCGCAGCGACGCGCACCTGATCGACTGAAAGGCGGAGGTCTTTGAACTGAAGTCCGCGAGCGCCATCGCTTGGCCCGTTGAAATTCCTCGTCATGCTCGAAAAGCGCCATCCAGCCCTCGATGGAATGTCTTTAAGCGCCAGCCCTGGCGGTTCTAAAAACCAATGTGCGGACAAAGGGTTCTCGATGGCTACATGTCAGCGAGTTCGCGAGCGCCAGCTCGCTTTATCTTGCCCTCCTCGGTCGCTGGTTCCGAGGGCCCAACTTCCAAGCCAACAGACTCTCGGCAATCGCGGCGATTTGCGACAAAATGCAGTACGGGTCATTGCGGTGATCATTCAATAGCGCCTGCCCAAACATGTCGGCTGGTGGCCGATTCATTGCGAAAGAGCCGCCGCGACTTGGCAGTTGGCTTGCGAAGCCCCACTGTTTGCGAGCGAAGCGAGCGTTTGCGATAGCGATCGTTACCCGCAGGGCCGAGACACCCGTAGGGTGGCTCGGTGAGGAGCGAAGCGACGAGTAGAGCGCGGGCCGAAGGCATCGCCCGTGTGCCATCAGCACGTTAATATCGCACTCCACCGCGAACTTTTGCCGCGTGAGCGAAGGTCCTTCGGTAGCAAACCCGGAAGTCAAAGAACTGTCCCAACGCGCGGAACATCCCGTTGAATATTCCCCGGAGCGGAGCAGTGACATGATAGGCGAACGGCGCGATTGTTTGATGGGCTTGCGTTGATGGCATGGAGCAGCTCGATTGGTCGACCGCGGCAATGCGCTGAAATGACTCTGGGACTGCAGACTCACGTGTTGCCTTCGGTTAGGAACGGGCCGGGAAGGAAGCATCGGCGGCCGTCCGGAGGTGGCCTAAGAGGACAGGTAGTCGCGAATATCGCGCACGCCTATTCCTCGTCGGTCCACACGGGAAGAGCGCGACCAATAACGGCGGATGCAGGCAGCGGTCCGAAATATCGGCTGTCGAGGGAATCGGCAGACTGCCAATTCATGACAAATATTTCGTCTTCGCCAATGATGCGGCACCCTTGCCAGGCCGGCAGCGGGCGGTTGCGACCGTCGCGCACGCGTGCTTGTCCCATCTCGATGCTGTCGACGGTGATGGTGAGACCGGTTCGGCACACCACCTGTCCTGGCAGCGCCACGATCCGCTTGAGCATCGGAAGTCCTGAGGGAAGGTAATCGTTCAGATCAAGGAAGGCTGCGAGGGGATCGGGCGGCTGAACCGCGACAAGCTCGGTGAGAGTGAACTTGCCGGCCGGCGCGACGCGATAAAGGCCGATCGGAACGCTGTTCGACGCGTTCCAGATGTAGCGAGGCGTCGCTCCGCCGATCGTGGAAACGAGAGCGGCGACGGCCGCGAGTGCCGGGAGGATTGTGCCGCAACGACCGTTCATGATGCAATTCGTCGGCGGCGGAGCCAGGCCTGATGGCGCGACCGGGTATAAGGTCGGGGCGTTTCATTGACCGACAAGCGGTTATGCACGTGGTGCCAATAATCGGGCGCTGCATCGGCTGGATTGATGCCGAGCGCTTGGACCGCATCGATCGTTTGCAGCACGCGCTCGACTTTCGGCCAGCTTGATAGCCGCAGCAGGCTCTCGCCGCCGGGACTGATCCAGGGGACCGTCGAATAAGGTCGCCCGGGCGTCGCGGCGCGCAGGATGTCGACCCGGGACAGGACGGTACCAAAATCATTGGATGTCCAGCGTACGAAAGCGAAGATGCTGCCGGGCGTAAAGGACAGGACGCGGCGGTTTCCGTCCAGAATCCGTTCCGACACAGGATCGCCGAACCGAATCCTGTTCTCTATGCGCTTTGCAAGCCATAAGAGCTCTACTGTCGTGAGATCGCTCATGACGAACTTCCTTGCTGTTGAATAGCTGCCCGATACGAAGTGAAGACGGGGTCGCGATTTTCAAATCAGCTTGCCACATCAGCGGAATTGCGCGTTGCCGGCGTCGCGGCCGACGACCCGCTGCAGAGCAACTCTTGTCTTCGGGCATGCTTCAGCGACGCTCCTTTCCGGCATACGCGATCGGAAGGTGCCGCTTTGCCGCAAGGACCTTGGTTGCACCGGGATCGCTGGTTGACGTTCTGGTGCCGAGGTCGGCCCACGCGCTCAGATCGGCGACCGCGTAGACGACGCGGCCGCCGATCTTCCGGTAAGCAGGACCGGTGCCATAGATCCGGTGCTTTTCCAGAGTGCGGGGAGAAAGGCTGAGGAATCGCGCTGCTTCGGCAGTCCGCAAGTATCGGTGCGGCAATCCGGTGTTCGGATCCGACATATGGAGGGCTCCGTGATGGTTGAGGAACGCCGGCGAGATCGCCGTCGCGTCAACGGAAACAATGGCGGAATGGAGCCTCAAAGGGGGATGCCGAAGATGGGGGGTGTGTTTTCGGCACCCCGAATGGCGGAGCTATTTCTTCCTGGATGTGGGGCGCAGCAGCGCACGGTAGCCGCCGCGCATCAGAGCGATACCGCCCTGGACCAGGCGGATGGTCAGGCTGCGAAGATCATGATCCTTCCAGGAACGGCCAAGAACGCGCTCCTTGCCGAACAAGCCCTCTGCGATTTCACGATAACTATGACCCGCCAGCCGGGCATCGAGGGCCCGCATAATTAATAAGAAGCGGCGCCGGCGCTGGTACGAGAGCGCAAGCGGCGGCGCACCAGGACGGCGGCCTTCGATGGCGGACCAAAATCGGTGTGCCGCCTGCAATCGTATGTTGAAATTGGCATCGAGTGGCAATGCGACGGAAAGCGGTGAACCTCTGGCGGGCATTGCCGGCAGGTAGAGCCGGTGAATTGCGCCTGCTAGCGGCACAATGGCATGCCATCCATCTAGCCCATGGCGAAGTTCGCCACCGGCGAGCGTGGTCCAATCGAGATCATAGGGCGCCGTCTCGCTGGACGCGTCCGCTTCGCGGAGCGACAGGACGGTCGAGAGGGCCTCGGGGGCCCAGAATATCGCTTGTCGGTCGAAAGCTTTTTCCGGATCAGCCGCGAAAAGACAGCCCCCATTTAATGCGGAATTGATGTGTCATTCCACGCGATCGCTCAGCGGCTGTCAGATTTCTGAACTCCTGCTGGTATTCGCTGTCGCGGCGGAGCCATTCCCAGGCAATGTCGGCTGTCTCTGCCGTTCCGAAGTTTGCGTAATCTTGCTCCGATCTCCAATCAACGCCTGACATGACTACTTCCCCGCTGCACTGCACCAACGATGGAGAATTGCAGCACGACAAATGTGACCATTTCTGGTTGCGGCCAATTAGTTAATCGAATGAGAAGATTTCCATTTTCGATCAATCGTCAACAAGACGTCACGTTTGTTCCAAACGTCCTTCACGATTCTCCTTTCGGCCATCCTCGCGCGAGGAGATCACGATAACCGTGGCGCGCAACCCATTTCGCGCGAGCCAGGTGGCTCTCGTAAGCCCGGCGAGCACGATTGGGCTCCGAGGCCGGGTCGATGCCAAGAACAATACGCGCGACTTCTTGCCAGCCGGCGTTGGCTTTTTCCGCATCAAGAAGGCGCACGTATGTGACGGCGTGTTGCTCGTCATAGGCCGTCAGCGCAGGCTCATGGGGAGCCAGATCTTCGACCTTGGGATCAAGCGGCGGCACGCGAGAAACTCCTATTGCTCGAGAAGCTTCGTTTTGGCGAACCCTAGCTGTTCTATTATCGTACCGACTGGGTCGAGCGGTCTACTGGTCTTTGTGCGCATCAGAGAATCAAGAATCGCGGGAACACTTGGGGCACCGAAGCTACGGCACTCGTTTGCGCGTATTATAACACGTAGCATTGAAATACGCGATTGCCTCCTATCCTGCGGATGGACATTCGCAAGGTCTTTGGAGCAAACGCGCGCAAATTCCGCTTGGCTTTGGGGCTGAGCCAAGAAGCTGTCGCCGAGCGAATGGGTGTCGATCGCGCTTTTATCAGCAGCATGGAACGAGGGCTGCAGAATGCGACCCTGCTTACGATCTGGGAAACGGCTCAGGCGCTGGAGGTTCGGCCGATGGATTTGCTAGACGAAAAAGCATCCAAGGCTCGCAGCTAATCTCGCAAGCGGAGTGCGAAGACTTCGCACCCGCCCCCCGACTAAGCCCACTGGGCTATTCGAAAACTCAGGCCTGCGCCTCGGCGAGTCCTCCCGACGATCATCATCTTACAGGCTTTGGGCACTAGCCCCACCCGGATTGACCGGGCGGGGCTTGACGGGGCGAGCCTCACTCGCCGTTCTTGCGCGGCCGCGACCACAGCAGGGTGTAGTCCTCGCCACCCTCGTCGTCGAACAGGTTGGCGTAGATCGGCGCGTTGAAGGAGGGGTCATCGAGCTTCAGCGACAGGTAGTCGCGGCCTTCCTCGGAGCGCTTCGACCACGCGGCGCCGATCTCAGCCCGGCCCACAAAAACTCGGTGGCTGGGAGCCTTGTCGTTTGAGGGATTGTCCTCGGCGACGATGCGGACGCCTTTGGCCTGCAGGCTGAGGGTGATGATTTCGCCCTGGAAATCGTTGCCGACCTTCTTGAACGAACCGATGGTAGCCATTTGTCTTCTCCTGTTGTGTCTCGAGCCCGCGACCACCGCGGCCTCGATGGCGATGGACGGGCCGAAGACGATCGGCGACGCACCCGCCTTCGGGCCGGAGCGAAGCGGAGGACGCTGTCGTGGGGACTTTCTTGCCTCGCGAGGAATGGGCGTAAGCCCAGGGGAAGAAAGTCCCTACGACAGCGTTGCGGCTCAGACGATTGAGGCGCAGCCGGTCTTCGGCCAGATCAAGCCATCAATGAGGCGAGGTGCGTCCGCGTGCTGAACAACACGTCGCGGGAGAAGATGGCGGCTCTCGGTTCGGCCTGACAACAGGTCGGAACGGTTCGGCGCAGGAAAAGAAACATTAGGAGGCAAAAGCGGTATTGTCAGCGCGAAAAGCCAGCCACAAGCGCAGGGCTCCCGCATCGTGTTTATGCGCTGGGGTTGGAGACCGACGCAATTTCATCGAAGCGCTCCGAGGAGGGCAGCGACTATCTCTCGCCGACGTTCGACGATCCCGCGTTCAAGGTGGCGGTCCATTCAATCTGCAAGGCGGCGAGGCTAGTAAGGGTTACACCCTGCTCCGGTCGCGGCCGCGCAAGAACAAGAACGGCGAGTAAAGCTTACCCAATCAACCTTCCGCCGGCTCGATGGGGCGGGCTCCGTAAAGACGGTCAACCGCGTCCACGCCGTGCCGCCAATGAAGGCCGCACCGAGGCAAGCGAAGACCTCTCGCCAAGCAAGCGAAGGCACCCCGACCTGTGACAGGGCGAGAAAGGAATGATAGCCGACAAGTGAAGCCGGCACAGCGAACACGGCCGCAATGATGGCGCGCGAGATCATGCACCGTGTCATTGCAAAGGCAACTTGACCGATCACGAGCGTCATCCCGCCTGCAGCAATGCCGCAAGCGGCGCGCCGAGAGCACCGGCGCCGCTGTGGAATGCCATCATGCCGGCACTGACGGCGACAAAAAACGGCAAGGCATATACTGCGAGCGTGAAGATCAGCCGGCAGAACAAGCCAATGCCAGCGACGTTGAGGAGAGGTCCAAGGGCGGGCATGGTGATGGCTCCGTTTGAAGTGTAACGGTCGCGCCTTCCACCACCACCGCGGCGCAATTGTCGAATATGCATCGAAAGGAGCCGGAGTTGCGGCGATGCAACTCCGCCTGGGTGGAGACGGCGTCAGTACAGCGCTTATGAGACGCCGAACTTCCAAACAGCGATGCCCAACCGCTTCGCCTTGTCGGCAAGATTGTCCTGGATTCCCGTGCCCGGGAAATACATGACGCCAATTGGCAGCAGTTCGAGCATAGCATCATTGCGCTTGAAGGGAGCTGCCTTCGCATGTCGGCTCCAGTCCGGCTTGAAAGCGATCTGTGGTACCTTGCGGTTAACAGCCCATTTGGAGGCGATCAGTTCGGCGCCCTTTGGCGAGCCGCCATGGATGAGAACCATGTCGGGATGCTTGGCGTGAACTTTGTCGAGGCGATCCCAGATCAGGTGGTGGTCATTGAAATCGAGACCGCCCGTGAGTGCGACCTTTGACCCCGCCGGCAACATGACCTCGGCCTCGGCGCGACGCTTCGCTGCGATAAAGTCCCGGGAGTCGATCATTGCTGCGGTGAGCGTGCGGTGGTTGACGAGCGATCCTGATCGAGGGCGCCAGGATGAACCGGTGTGGTCCTCAAAACGTTCGACGGCCTGGTCGCGGAAGAGTTCCAGGCAATTCCGGCGCTCGATCAGTGTGATGCCTTCGGCCGTCAGGCGCTCGAGTTCGACTGATTGCACTTCCGAGCCATTCTGCTCGCGCTGGCTTTTGCGCTGCGCCTGCTCGTTGTCGTCGAGTTGGCGGCTAATGCGGTCTGCGGCGCGGTGAAAGAGGTTGACCGTCGACCAGAGCAGATCCGGAAGGTCCGGTTCGAGCCTCGTGTCGTTCAGCGTGGCGACCAGGGCGTCGAAGATGTCCGCAACAGCGCCGGCGATCGTCTTACCTTCGGGCAGCGGCCTCGGATCGGGCTGGTCGTCGAATGGACGGTAGCCAAAAAGCTGCAATTCGTTGAGGACAAGGTCGGTCGGAGATGGCGTGTGCTGTTCGGTGTCGTCATGGTCGCTCATCGGAAGAGGTCCTTTGTCGGATTGGCCGCGCCCATCGCGGCCTTCGTGGCGATCACTCAGACGGCGAGCGGAACGGGCCAGAACCCGAAAGCGCAGCGGAGGGCCGAAGCGCCAGCGGAGGATGGCGCAGGCCGGCTATTTTGCTTCGCGATGCAAAGGCCCGCAGGGCCGGCGGAAAATAGCCGGTCGTAGCCATTGGCGGCCGGGGCCGCTTGCCGTCCGATCGCCCTCTAGAAGGCCGAGGTCGCGGCTCTCCGACATTGGGCAGATCCGCGACCGAACTGTCGACGTTGATCGGAGCTAAGCGCCGCCTAAACAGTGGCAGACAAGAGCAGGAAGCGGGAGACGTCCTCAGGTGCAAGCTGAATCCGCAACGCTGCTCGGAGAGTATCGAGGCCAAAGACGTGCAGATCCTCGTTGAAATCGCCCAGCCGAGGTGACAAGGGGATTGCTTCGATGCCGGCAGCTTGTGCGCGGTTCAACAGAGTGGCTTGCACAATGTCTCCAGCAGCGTCAGCGTCCCGCGCGATATAGAGCCGACGCAAGCTTGACGACAGCAGCATGGCTGCGAGGTGATTGGCCGACAGCGCTGCGGCCATCGGCAATGTTGGAAGCGCACAACGCAGCGAGAGCATGGTTTCGATGCCTTCGCCGGCCACAAGCACGCCGTCGTCCGGCGCACCGAAGCGAACCGCATTGCCCAGCAGATCGCCCATGGCGCGTCGCGGCGTGTCGATCGGCGCCTTGCCGAGTCGAATGCGATCAAAGCCGTCTGGATCGAGCCACGTGCGATGCACACCGGTGATTCTGCCATCGAGATCTGTGACGCAAGCGATCATCGCCGGCCAGGTCTCGGTGGGTACGCGCTCATCGGGGCGATAGTAGCAGCGCGGATGGAAGCGGAGGCTGCCGCTATGGTGCACGCGAGCTATTCCGCGGCGTCGCAGATAGCTCTCCACCATAGTGCCTTCGATCGGGCCTGAGATTGCAAAGAGCCGCCTTGCGGCCTCTCGTGATCCCGCTGGGGCGGAGCGCACTGGGGGCAGTCGTGGTACGGGTTCCGATTCAGTGCGGGGCAGCTTGAGAAACCGCCTCGCCTCTTCGGCGACCTCGCGGAAGTCACGTAGGCTCATACTTTCGCGAATGACATCGAGGAGATCGCCATGCTCGCCAGTTGCTGCGTCTGTCCACTTGCCAGCGGACCCCTTAGGCGAGTCCTGGAGCCGCACGAACATCGAGCGGCCCGGGGTATTGTGGATATCACCAACCAGCCAGTAGCGCCCCGCACGCTTGCCGTTGGAGAGATAATGACGGCACACCGCCTCGGCCTCGCGCGCGAGCCGATGCGCCAGTTCGGAGGCGTCGCGGCGCATCACGCGGCCTCCCGTTCGGCGATGCGCTCGATTGGGTGGTGCTCGAGCAGCTTCGCCAGGACTTCGACGCCGCCCTCGTCAGGGGGCACGAACATACGCAGCTTCCAGGAGATGATCTCGCTGAAGAGGCCGCACGTCCTGAGGCGATCACGCATCGTGTCGTTGAATCCGGACAGCTCGATGCGGTGCCTGGCAATGACACGGACTCGACGAAGCTGAACGCCTTCGGCGAGGTCGAGAACAGTTCGCCCCGCCATAAGGGCGGCAAAAGCCGTGTCGGGCGCCAGCTTGGGCGCGCCGGCCGCAAGGACGTTCGCCACCCAGGTGGCCGAAACCTTGCGGCCGATGACTCTTTCTCCAGCATCGGTCTGAAGCCGGTAGACCCGCGTCGACTCGTTCGGCAGCCGCTTCCAGATGGGCAGCAGCAAGCCGGCGACGACATGGATCGTGCTTTCCGAGAATTCGGGCAGGCAGGGGATCGGTGCCGTCTTCGCAAGGCGCTTCTGCTTCACCAGCAATTCGAGCGCACGATAGCGTCGGCCGCCGGCTGGCACCTCCCACATGTCGGTTTCCTGGCCATTGGCATCAAGGATGGGACGAACGTTGAGACCCTGTAATAGTCCACGGCGACCGACGTCCTCGGCAAGATCCTCGATCGAGATACCGGCCTTCACGCGCCGGACGTTGGACTCCGAGAGCACGAGCTTGTTGAAGGGAATGTCGCGCGATGGCGACAACTTGATTTTCTTGACGGCCTTTGCCATGTCAGTTTCTCCGAGAACGGGCGGCCGGGACCTTCTCTCGACCTCCAACCCGTTCAAGGAGCGAAGCGCCGCCCTCTTACTCTAAGAGGGCAGCGCCAACAGCAAACGAACCAACTAGCGTGAAGAAAGAAGCCAAGGCACGAGAGATCGTCCTGGCTTCGCAGGCGTCAGGCGGCGCGATCCAACAGCTTCTTGGCCTTTGCCTCCATGTCGAGGCGAGCATCCTGATGCGGCTTGTCGCGCGCGACGGCCGTGATGCCCTGCACGAAATCGAAGATGCTTTCAGGCGGGCGGCCCTCCTCCGCCAGCACCGTCTCTATCACCTTGGTTGTGTCGGCCTTGGAGAAGCCACGGCTACGCAGGAACTCGGTGCGATCCTCGTCACTATGTGCCACGATCCGCTCGCGCGCGGCCTTGACGCCGTTGACAAACGGCATGGGAGACGAGTTGGCGAAGTTCAGCAGTGCGGGGGCCGCTTCGTGGGCAAAGCGGGAGGCGGCGTATTTGGAATGGCGAATGATGATCTCCTCGAAATCTTCCACGCCCCATAGATTCCGGTTCTGACAGACTGCGCGGAGATAGAAGCTCGCCATGCCGAGCGTCTTCGCCCCAACTTCAGAGTTCCAGCAATAAAAGCCGCGGAAATAAAGGTCGGGCGAGCCGTCCCGGAGACGGCCAGCCTCAATCGGGTTCAGGTCATCGACCAGGAAAAGGAAGACGTCCCTGTCCGATGCGTAGAGAGTCGTCGTGTCCTTGGAAATATCGACACGCGAATTGTAGATCCCGGTCGACCAGTCGAGCACCCCCGGCACCTTCCAGCGTGTATCACCTGTGCCGTTGCCGGCGATGCGCTGCACGGCCTCAACCAGCTCATGGTCAAAAATCCGGCCATAGTCTGGGCTGGTGACGGCACGAAGCTCAACGCGGCCATCGTCGGTCTCGAGCGTTTTGATCTGTTCGGCGCGATTGGCGGTCAGGCCATATTGCAGGTTGATGCCTGCCAGCGCCGCAGGGAGCTGCCGCAGGTAAGCGGCCGGAGCGCCAACCTGGCTTGCAAGCTGCCCGAAGCTCCAGTGAGTCGGCGCGACGGGTTTGTCCGAGCCGGGCAACATCAGCGCCAACCGCTCGGGATCAGTCCGGTTTGCTTCGACATGAATGAGCGCACTTTCGACCACGCGCGTGCGGCTGCGGTCCGCGCGACCACGCACCGTGCTTGCCAGTTCGTTGAGCGACAGATAGCGCTGGTCTGCCGGGCGGAAAAACCACTCGGAGGAAACCCGGCCGACGCGCTCGCCGCGGCTCACGTCCACCCTGTAACCGCCGCTGGCGTCACGGCGGGCATCAAGAATCTGCATGTTCATGGGAGCAACCTCCATGACGGGCGCCGGAAGACTCTCCTCCGGTCCTCAAACCCGTCATGACCAACCCGGCCTGCACTCTTCCTCTCGCTTGGCGTTGCCTCAGCGCACGCGATGGACTACGCAGCGACAGAGCGAAGCCGCAAACGCCACGTCAGGAATTGAGCCCGAAAGGGGGAAAACCCGGCGCAAGCCGGGGTTTCAGCGAAGCCGACAGCCCGCTCCCGCAGGGAGACGCCCATGCTTAAGCGCGCGAGCGTTCGCCGCGGTCACATCGGAAGAATCTGGATAATTTCCCTGATAGTCCGTCTGCATATCTTGCGGCGATAGGTCGGAATATCGCCAGGATAATTTAGCGGGATCGAGCTGCGGGAATGAAAGGGATCTGCGATGCAACAACACGCGTCCGCCTTCCAAATGCTCCTCGCCGCCGGCGCCACCGAAACAGGAGGTCTGTCTTACAAAAACTGTCTATTCAGCCTTTTCAATCTGTCGGAAGCGTATAGCGGTCGACGATGATCTCATCGGACTCAGCGGTTTCCAAGGTCAGTTCCAGAACCATGTTGACGAGGTCGCCGTCGCTGTCGATTTCATCGAGCGCTGCATCAAACAGATCGCGCTGCATGTCGAGATCCATTCCTTCTGGGCCGTTGAGACAAATGAGCCCTGCATGTATGTCAGCCCGCTGATACTGGCCGCGCGTCCCCGGTGCGGCTTCTGGCCCACGAAAGTCGTAGGCGTTGCGGGTCACAAGGGTCCGATCGCCTTCAAGGACGATTTTCAGCAAGTCCCAATCCTTGATGCCCTGGCGACCGATCCAGACGACATGAGAACTTTCGCCATGGCCGCGCTCGCGCGCCATGTGTACCAACTCAGGACTCAGACATTCATCAACGAGAAGCTTCATGTCGCCGTCGCCGAAGGACCTTCCGCGAGGGCGACATGAAGCTTCTCGTTGATGAATGTCTGAGTCCTGAGTTGGTACA
>JAKFVP010000525.1 GCA_021732175.1 Bradyrhizobium sp. | reverse complement strand
TGGACGTGCTGCCGGCGGAAACGCCGATGGCGGTATCGGCGAAGCGCGGCGAGAACACCGCCATCACGGCCCCGAGCATGACAAGGGCAGATGCAAGCAGCAACAGCAGCGCTTCGAGATCGCCGAGCGCGGCGCGCGCCGGCCACCAGAGGAAGCTGTCGGCGTCAGGCGCAAAGCCGGCCGCGGCATCCGAGGTCAGCACCGCAAAACGCGACAGCGTGCCATAGGAGAGGATGGCTGCGACCTGCAGGGCGATGACAAAGCCGGCGCCGACCACCGCGGCAACGATCTGCGCGACCAGCCGCGTGCGGCTTGGACCGATCAGGCGGAACAGGATCAGCGTCGTGGCAATCGCAATCGCGGCAGCAGACAGGCCGACGGCAATCATCACGCCAAAGGCTGCGAGCCAGCGTGGGCCGCCGCTGAAGACGAGGACGTCGACGAAGGGCGTCGAGAACAAGAGCCCCATGCCCGTCACCGAGAGCGCGATGGCGGCGATACGAACCGAGAAGACGTTGGTCAGCCGCACCGGCGAGGACATGATCAGGTCGAGATCGGCGCGGGCGTAGAATACCCGGGTCACCGATTCGATGGCCTGCGACAGCATCAAGGTCCAGGCCAGCGCGATGGTCGCCGTCATCACGATCAGCGATGTCTTGTCGAGCGGCATCTGCAGGTCGGCGAAGCGGCCGACGACGGCATAGGCCGGCAAATGCATCAGTGCGGCAAAGGCGACAAGGCCGATCATCGCGGCGCGCTTGCGCCCGCGGCGGCCGCCGGTGAGCATGGCGATCCATTCGCGCCAGGCCAGCCGGACTTCGTGCCGGACGAACCAGGAGAGTCCCGAGACCGAATTCATTCCGCGGCCTCGCCGACCAGCGCGATGAACATATCCTCCAGCGTGTCGTTGCGGCCGTTGCGCCGGCGCAACTCTTCCAGCGTGCCTTCGGCAATGAGGCGGCCCGATGCAATAACGCCGATGCGATCGGCCATCCGCTCGGCAACTTCGAGGATGTGCGTCGTCATGATGACGGTGCCGCCGGCACGCACGCGTTCCTGCAGCAATCCCTTGACGTGGCGCGCCGACAACGCGTCGAGGCCGGTGAGCGGCTCGTCGAGGATGATCAGGCCGGGGTCGTGCACCAGCGCGCCGGCCAGCGCCACCTTCTGCCGCATGCCCTTGGAGAATCCTTCGCAACGCTCGTGCAGATGCGGCTCCAGGCCGAGCGAAGCGAGCAGCGCGCGCGCCGAGGATTCGGCATGCGCGGCGTCGATGCCCCAGAGGCCGGCGACGAATTCGAGATATTCCAGCGGCGTCAGCTTGTCATAGATCATCGGCTCGTCCGATACCCATGCCATCACCTGCTTGGCGGCGACGGGATCGGCGAGTGCATCGGTGCCGAGCACGGCGACCGAGCCGGCGTCGGGCCGCAGCAGGCCCGCCACCATGCGCAGCGTCGTGGTCTTGCCGGCGCCGTTGGGTCCGAGCAATGCGTAGAATTCGCCCCTGCGCACGGAGAGATCCAGCGCGTCGACCGCAAGCCGGTCAAAACGCTTGGTTAACCCTCGCACTTCCAGTGCGGTTCCTCGCACTTCCAGCGCGGCTTCGCCTGATGCCATCGGAAAATCCATGTCCGGTACCGCCGCAGACCATGGACTGAAGATATTTCGGCACCGTGAATCGCGTTGCCGCAATGATTAACAATTGGGCCGGCTGCGGCATTTCTCCGCAAGAAGCAAGCGGTCGGGGCAACCAAGCTTTGTTGACAGGGATCAGTGCTTTAGGGCTGTATAGCCGCGGCCCGAACAGGCCCTCACGGCGCGCCAAGACGCCGGTAGCGTGTGGACACAAGATGCGTGAAGGCGGTCTTCCAAGAATCGCCATCGCGTCGGGGGAGGGATGTACGAATGCTGGACTTTGTTCAGCAGCTTGTGAGTGGCATTGCGCTCGGCTGCGTTTACGGCCTGATCGCGCTTGGGTTCGTCCTTATCTACAAGGCGACCGAAGTCGTTAACTTTGCCCAGGGCGACCTGATGATGATGGGCGGGTTTTTCGGCTTCACCTTCATTGCCATGCTCGGCTTCAACTACTGGCTCGGCTTTGCCTGCGCGGTCCTCGCCATGGCGCTGTTCGGCATGCTCGCCGAGCGCGTGGTGGTGCGCCCGATCCTCGGCTATCCGCAATTCTCCATCATCATGGTCACGATCGGGCTCGGCTATTTCCTGCGCTCGATGGCCGGCATCATCTGGGGCACCGACGACCTCAAGATCGACACGCCGTTCAGCACGGGCGTGCTCAGGCTCGGATCGCTGGTTCTGGCCTATGACAAGCTCTCCGTCATTGCCGCGACCGTCATCCTGTGCACGCTGCTTTATCTGTTTTTCAACCGCACGACGCTCGGCACCGCGATGCGCGCCAGTTCGGAGAACATGCTCGCCGCCTACTATATGGGCATCCCGGTCAAGCGCGTGGTGTCGATCGTGTGGGCGATCAGCGCCGCGGTTGCCGGCACCGCTGGCGTGCTGCTCGCGCCGATCACCTTCGTCCATTCCAATGTCGGCCTCGTGCTGGGATTGAAGGCGTTTCCCGCCGCCGTGCTCGGTGGCTTCGGCTCCATCCCGGGTGCGCTGGTCGGCGGTGTGCTGATCGGCGTGATCGAGAGCATGGCCGGCTTCTACCTGCCGCAGGGGTGGAAGGACGTCGCGCCCTACGTCGTTCTGCTCGCGGTGCTGCTGCTCAAGCCCGAAGGCCTGTTTGGCCTTCACGTGCGCAAGAAGGTTTGAGGAGCGATCATGCGATTCATCTTCAAGACCGATTACGAAGACGACATCCGGCTGCTCCCGCATTCGGGCTACATCTGGACCTACGGCACGCTGCTGGTGCTGCTGGCGCTCGCGCCGTTCATGTTCTCCAGCTACATCATGAGCCAGATCGTGTTCGTCTGCATCTACGCCACCGTCGGCGTGGGCCTGTTGATCCTCTCCGGCTTCACCGGCCAGGCCTCGCTCGGCCACGCGGCGTTCCTGGCGATCGGCGCCTACACGGCCGGCTATCTGCAGCAATATGATGTGCCGTTCCCGGTGTACTTCCTCGGCGCGGGTCTGCTGACGGGCGCGGTCGGCGCGCTGGTCGGCTTCCCGGCGCTGCGGCTGCAGGGCATCTATCTCGTCATCGCGACGATTTCCTTTGCCTTCATCGTCGAGGAAATCCTGGCGCGCTGGGAGAGCGTGACCCACGGCAACGAGGGCATGCGGGTGAAGACATTGTCGCTGTTCGGCGCGGCGATACCGCGCGACAGTGCCTCCTTCTATTATTTGTGCCTCGGCTTCCTGATCCTCATCATTGTCGGAACGCTCAATCTGATGCGTTCGCCGACGGGACGAGCCTTCATCGCCATCCGCGACAGCGAGACAGCAGCGCGCAGCATGGGCGTCAATGTCGCCCTCTACAAGGTGAAGGCGTTCGCGATCTCGGCGGCAATCACCGGCTTTGCCGGCGTGCTCTTTGCCCACAAGATGACGTTCATCTCGCCGGAAATGTTCACGCTGCAGCTCTCGATCGAGTTCATCATCGTGATCCTGATCGGCGGCACCTTCAGCCTGCACGGCGCGGTGCTCGGCGCGATCTTCCTCGTCATGATCGATCCGTTCCTGACGTATCTGAAGGACGACATGCCCGGCATCATCGCCGGCGTTGCCGCGACCTTCGGCGCCAGCAAGGCGACCGCATCGAACATCCAGAGCAACGTCGCGGCGTTTGCGTCCGCCAATGGCCTGAAGGGCGCGATCTACGGCGTCATCATCATGGTGTTCGTGCTGTTCGAGCCGCTCGGGCTCTACGGCCGCTGGCTCAAGATCAAGCTCTTCTTCCAGCTGTTCCCGCTCTACAAGCGCGCCACCTTCAAGCGGCAGAAAATCTACGTGAAATCGGAGCGGAACCGATGAGCTATTTTCGGGCCGAAAACCTGTCGCTGCATTTCGGCGGGCTGAAGGCTGTCGATTCCGTCAGCTTCGCGGTCGAGAAGGGCGAGATCCTCTCCATCATCGGGCCCAACGGGGCCGGCAAGAGCTCGATCTTCAACCTGATCTCGCGCATCTATCCGCCGACCCACGGCAAGATATTCTTCGAGGATCAGGACATCACCCAGGAGCCGGCCTACGACATCGCCAAGCTCGGGATTGCCCGCACCTTCCAGAACATCGAGCTGTTCGAGAATGCCACGGTGCTCTCCAACCTCCTGGTCGGCCGTCACCGCCATTCCACCACCTCGCTCTGGCAGGAACTGCTGTTCCTGCCCGGCGTGCGCTCGGCCGAGAAGGTGCATCGCCGCCGCGTCGAACAGGTGATCGAATTCCTCGATCTCGAACCCTATCGCGACAAACTGATCTCGGGTCTTCCTTACGGCGTGCGCAAGGTGATCGAGCTGGCGCGTGCGCTGTGCTCGGAGCCGAAGCTGATCCTGCTCGACGAGCCGTCATCGGGGCTCAATGTGGAAGAGACCGACGACATGTCGTTCTGGATCCGCGACATGAAGAGCGAGCTCGGCATCACCGTTCTGATGGTCGAGCACGACATGAGCCTCGTCAACCGCGTCTCCGACCGCGTGATCGCGCTGAACTACGGCAAGGTGCTGGCGATGGGCTCGCCCACCGAAGTGCAGAGCCATCCCGACGTCGTCGCCGCGTATCTCGGCGCCTGATGAGGACGATGCCATGAGCGAATCCGACATCATCCTCAAGATCAGCAACATCGAGAGCTATTACGGGCCGATCATGGCCATCCGCGGCATCAGCCTCGAAGTGCCACGCGGCAAGATCGTCACGCTGCTCGGGGCCAACGGCGCCGGCAAGACCACGGTGCTGAAGACCATTTCCGGCATCCTCGATCCGCAGAAGGGCTCGATCGAGTTCATGGGCAAATCGATCCAGCGCATGGAGGCCGACAAGATCGTGCGCATGGGGCTCTCGCATGTGCCGGAAGGACGCGAGGTGTTTCCGTTCCTGACCGTGCGCGAGAACCTGATGATGGGCGCCTATCCGCGCAAGGATCGCGACGCCGTCGGCGAAGACCTCAACATGGTCTACGGCTACTTTCCGCGGCTGAAGGAGCGCCTGAACCAGCCGGCCGGCCAGCTCTCGGGCGGCGAACAGCAGATGCTGGCGATCGGCCGCGCCCTGATGAACCGGCCGGCCATGCTACTTTTGGACGAGCCGTCGCTCGGCCTGTCGCCGATCCTGGTGAAGGAGATCTTCACCATCATCAAGCGCGTTAATGAAGAACAGGGCACGTCCATCCTGCTGGTCGAGCAGAACGCCAAAGTGGCGCTGGAAACGGCACATTACGGCTATGTTCTGGAGATCGGCCGCATCGTCATGAACGACACCTGCGAGCGGCTGATGAATTCGCATG
Source organism: Bradyrhizobium sp. (assembly GCA_021732175.1). Lineage (GTDB taxonomy): Bacteria > Pseudomonadota > Alphaproteobacteria > Rhizobiales > Xanthobacteraceae > Bradyrhizobium. The sequence continues at coordinate 6,267 of JAKFVP010000525.1, read as the reverse complement.
ACATCCAGGAGTTCTACCTCGGCGCCAAGGAAGCGGGCGCGCGGGGCGAGCGGCGCTGGAAGAAGAAGAAAACGTGGCGTTGAGAATGGCTTGGCGGTAGATTCGGCTTTGCGCACCCGCGAACAAGACCGGCTCAAGCCGGCAGGCGCGCAGAGGCCTTACCCAGAGGGAGGAGCAGGCATGGCCGGAACGGCAGTGCTGACGGTGGCCGACACGATCGCGAGGAGTTTCCTGCTTGCCGTGGAGAAGCGCGGCGACAGGCCCGCGATCCGCGAAAAGAAATTCGGCATCTGGCAGCCGACCAGCTGGCGGCAATGGCTGGAGATTTCGAAGGATATCGCCTACGCGCTGCATGCCTGCGGCTTCCGGCCCGGCGACGTCGCCTCGATCCTCGCCAACGCCGTGCCGGAGTGGGTCTATGCCGACATGGGCATCCTCTGCGCCGGCGGCGTTTCGTCCGGCATCTATCCGACCGACTCCGCGGCGCAGGTCGAATATCTCATCAACGACTCCCGCACCCGCGTGGTTTTCGTCGAGGACGAGGAACAGCTCGACAAGATTCTGACCTGCCGCTCGCGCTGCCCGACACTGGAGAAGATCGTGGTCTTCGACATGGAGGGCCTCTCCGGTTTCTCCGATCCGATGGTGCTGTCGCTCGCCGAATTCATGGCGCTCGGCCAGAACCACCGCCAGGGCCGCGACGAGTTGTGGGATGAGATGGTCGGCAGCCGCACCGCTGGCGACCTTGCCGTGCTCGTCTATACGTCGGGCACCACCGGTCCGCCAAAGGGCGCGATGCACTCCAACCGCAGCGTCGTCCACCAGATGCGTCACTCCGGCGATCTTTTTCCGTCGACCGACAACGAGGAGCGGCTGGTGTTCCTGCCGCTCTGCCACGTCGCCGAGCGGGTCGGCGGTTACTACAATTCGCTGGCGCTGGGCTCGGTGATGAATTTCGCCGAGAGCCCGGAAACCGTGCCGGACAATCTGCGCGAGGTGCAGCCGACCGCCTTCCTCGCGGTGCCGCGGGTGTGGGAGAAATTCTATTCCGGCATCACCATCGCGCTGAAGGACGCGACGTCCTTCCAGAAGTGGATGTACAAGCACGCGCTGTCGATCGGCAACCGCATGACCGATTGCCGGCTGGAAGGCGAGACGCCGTCGCTTGCCTTGAAGGTCGCCAACAAGTTCGCCTACTGGCTGGTGTTCCGCAACATCCGCCGCATGCTCGGGCTCGACCGCTGCCGCATCGCGCTGACCGGCGCGGCGCCGATCGCGCCGGACCTGATCCGCTGGTACATGGCGCTCGGCATCGACATGCGCGAGGTCTATGGTCAGACCGAAAATTGCGGCGTCGCCACCTTGATGCCGACGGAGCGCATCAAGCTCGGGTCGGTCGGCACGTCGGTGCCATGGGGCGAGGTGATGATCTCGCCGGAAGGTGAAATCCTCATCAAGGGCGACTTCCTGTTCATGGGCTACCTGAACCAGCCGGAGAAGACCGCCGAGACCATCGACGCCAAGGGCTGGCTGCACACCGGCGACGTCGGCTCGATGGACAATGAGGGCTTCGTCAAGATCACCGACCGGATGAAGGACATCATCATCACCTCGGGCGGCAAGAACATCACGCCGTCGGAGATCGAGAACCAGCTGAAGTTCTCGCCTTACGTCTCCGATGCGGTTGTGATCGGCGACAAGCGGCCGTATCTGACCTGCCTCGTCATGATCGACCAGGAGAATGTCGAGAAGTTCGCGCAGGACCATAACATTCCCTTCACCAACTACGCGAGCCTGTGCCGGGCCAGCGAGATCCAGGATCTGATCTGGCGCGAGATCGAGGCGGTCAACGCCAACTTCGCCCGCGTCGAGACCATCAAGCGGTTCTATCTGATCGAGCGTCAGCTGACGCCCGAAGACGAGGAACTGACACCGACCATGAAGCTGAAGCGCAGCTTCGTGAACAAGCGTTACGCCGCCGAGATCGATGCCATGTATCGCGATCGGGCGGTGGCGTGATTTTGGGGAGAGAAGAAGGAAACGGCGAAGGATTGAGAGGCCCCCAACCTTCGCCCAACACGGGCCAATCGAAGAGGAGACTGCGAATGTCGAAATCGTTCAGGGCGCTGGGCCTTGCGGTGGGCGCCCTTGCGCTGACCCACCTGCCGGCTGCAGCCCAGACCAAGGTCACCAATCAGGGTATCTCGGCCGACGAGATCGTGATCGGGACGCATCAGGACCTGTCCGGTCCGATCAAGTTCTGGGGCGTGCCGGTATCCAACGGCATGAAGATGGCGGTGGAAGAGATCAACGCCGCGGGCGGCATCCACGGCCGCAAGATCAAGCTGGTGATCGAAGACTCCGGCTACGATCCGAAGCGCGCGGTGCTTGCCTCGCAGAAGATGGTCGAGCGCGACAAGGTGTTCGCGATGGTCGGGCCGATGGGCTCGCCGACGGTGCTGGCCTCGCAGGACGTGCTGTTCGATGCCGGCGTGCTGCAGCTGTTCCCGCTGACTGCGGCCGAATTCACCTACAAGTTCGATCCGGCCAAGCCGCAGGAGCGGCTGAAGTTCAGCAACATCCTGCCCTACGTCGAGAGCACCCGTGCTGGCCTCAAATACATGATGGAGCTGAAGGGCTTCAAGAAGCCCTGCATCATGTATCAGGACGACGAGTACGGCAAGAACGTGTTCGACGGCTTCAACCAGCAACTCGAAGTGATGAAGGTGCCGGCCGCCTCAGTCACTACTTTCAAGCGCGGCGCTTCCGACTTCAGCGCGCAGATCGCCAAGATGAAATCCGACGGCTGCGACTTAGTGCTGCTCGGCGCCGTGATCCGCGAGCCGATCGGCGCGATGACCGAAGCCAAGAAGCTGGGCTGGGATGTCACCTTCCTCGGCGCCACCCCTGTTAACGTGCTCGAAGTGCCGGCCCTCGGCAAGGAAGCGGTCGAAGGGCTCTATTCCATCTCGGGCTTCGAAATTCCGTATGAGGACACCGCCAAGGGCAAGGTCAAGGAGTGGCTCACCAACTACAAGAAGATGTTCGACTCCCCCGCCAATACCCAGGCCATTATCGGCTACAATGCGGTTCAGACCTTTGCCTTTTATGTCGAAAAGGCGGGCAAGGATCTGACCGGTCAGAAGCTGCTGGACGCCCTGGAGTCCGGCGCGGAGTTCCGCGACATCTTCAATTCGCCGCCGACCAAGTTTTCCAAGACCAACCACCTTGCCACCACCATCACCCAGGTGCAGCAGGTCAAGAACGGCCGCTGGGTCCTGATCAAGGACGGCCTGATATTCTGAGGTCTTTCCTCGGCTGAAACAAAGAGGGCTGCGCGAGACGATCGCGCAGCCCTTCTTATTTTGCCGTCATTCCGGGATGGTGCAAAGCACCAGACCCGGAAGCTCGAGATTCCAGTTCGATGCTTCGCATCGCCCCGGAATGACGCTTCGCGTCACTTGGGCCTTATCGCGTCCGCGGTGCCCTGAATGAATGCCTGCAGCTTCGGGATGTCCTCTTCCTTCAGCTTGCCGGTGAAGTCGGGCATGCCCTGGTCGCGGAACGGCCCCTTGAACAGGAAGTCCTTCAAATTGGCGATGGTGTCCTTGGAGACGTAGCCGAGATTGCGGACGTTGCCGCCCTTGTCGACGCCGGGCACGCCGTGACAGAGCACGCAATTGCTGAGGTACAGCACCGTGCCTTCGCCGACATGCTTGGGGTCATAGGCAACGCCGGCCAGCAGTCCCTCGGTCTGGTACTTCACGAAGGCGGGCGGCGGCGCGTTGCCGTCGATCGCATAGGTGTAGACCGTCCCGGGGCTCAGGTTTTCGGTCGCGCGCTGCATGATGCCGAACACGCCGCCCCAGCCGACCGCGATCGAAACATATTGCTTGCCGTCGATCATGTAGGTGGAGGCCGCCGCCACCGCGCCGCTGCCGACCGGCTTCTCCCAGAGCTTCTCGCCCGTCGTCGCGTTGTAGGCGATGAAGCGTCCGTCGGCGGAGCCCTGGAACACGAGGTTGCCCGCGGTGGTGAGCGTGCCGCCGTTCCACGGCGCGACATATTCAGCGCGCCAGACCTCCTTCTGCTTGATCGGATCCCAGGCGAGCAGACGGCCGAACGGCTTGTTCTGCGGCGGATCGGCATCGAAATTGAAGCCGATGTTCCAGCCGAGGCCGCCATGCGGCTTGCCCGGTGCGTTCTCGTTGTGCACCCACTTCTTGTCCTCGACCACCCGCACCGGAATGTTCTGCGCCGGCAGATAGACCAGGCCGGTTTGCGGATTGAACGACATCGGATGCCAGTTGTGCGCGCCGTACGGGCCCGGAATCATGTCGTAGGGCTTGTCGGTGCGGGCGTCCGCCGTCTCCATCGGGCGGCCATTGGCGTCGTAGCCGGTTGCCCAGTTCACATCGACGAAGTTCTTCGCCGATATGAACTTGCCGTTGGTGCGGTCGATCACGAAGAAGAAGCCGTTCTTCGGCGCGTGCAGGATCACCTTGCGCGGCGCGCCGTCGATATTGAGGTCCGCCAGGATCATCGGCTGGGTCGACGTGTAGTCCCAGTTGTCGCCGGGCGTTTCCTGGTAGTGCCAGATGTATTTGCCGGTGTCGGCGTTCAGCGCGACCAGCGAGGCGAGATAGAGATTGTCGCCGCCGGCGGGGCTGCGCGCATTGCGGGCCCAGGGCGAGCCGTTGCCGGTGCCGATGTAAATCATATTCAGGTCGGGATCGAAGGTGATGGTGTCCCACGCCGTCCCGCCGCCGCCATTGATCCAGTACTTGCCGGAGGGGTCCCAGGTCTTGGCGGCCGCCGCCATCGATTCGTCCTCGAACGGCTTTGAGGGATCGCCGGGCACGGTGAACCAGCGCCAGGCCTGGTTGCCGGTCTCGGCGTCATAGGCGGTGACGTAGCCGCGCACGCCATATTCGGCGCCGCCATTGCCGATCACGACCTTGCCATTGAAGACGCGCGGCGCGCCGGTGATGGTGTAGGAGTGCTCCTTGTCGATCAGCGTGTCCTTTTCCCACGCCACCTTGCCCGTAACGGCATCGAGCGCGACGAGGCGGCCGTCATAGACGCCGACGAACACCTTGCCCTTCCAGAGCGCGACGCCGCGATTGACCACGTCGCAGCAGCCCTTGTAGCCCTTCTCGCGGTCGATCTTCGGATCGTAGCTCCACAGCCGCTTGCCGGTGCGCGCGTCGATCGCATGCACCACGCTCCACGACGCCGTGACATACATGATGCCGTCCACGACCAGCGGCGTTGCTTCGACACCGCGCGAGGATTCCAGCGGATAGGACCACACAAGGCCAAGCTTCTTGACGTTGTCGGCGGTGATCTGGCTGAGCTTGGAGAAGCGCGTCTCCGCATAGTCGAGGCCGATGGTCGGCCAGTCGTTCGACACCGCCGTGTTGGCGCGGATCATCGCGCCGTCGACTGCCGACGTCACCGCCTTGACGTGATCGGGCGATCCCTTCGCCGGCGTCTGCGCAGCAGCGCTGCCGATCGACAGCGTCATTCCAAGGCTCATTCCAAGGCTCATCCCAAGTCCAAACGCGAGCGCGGCGCCTGCAAGGCGCCTCGGTCGACCGGATTGTGGGGGAGTGTCGGGGAAAAACAGGCAAGCGAAAGCAACACGCGGCAAACGCATCATTTCAGTTCCCTCCCAAATGATCTCTAGCGGATCTGTCGAGATGGTAAGCCGCAGCAAAGCGGGGCGTCAATGAAACGCGCGATGTGAAATGCAAAAGAGAAAATTTGTCTCGCCCTCATTTCGCCAAACGAAATGCGGGTGGCATCCCAGACGCACTGCAACATCGGCTTGTAGCAGCAATACGCAAGTTTGCAGGCGTGCGCGGCTTAGGGGCCGCGCTGTGCCGTGCCGTATTCGACGGGACGCAGCGTCTCGGTGTTGCAGCGCCAGCTTCCGTCCTTGGTCTTCTGGAAGGTGAACGACTTCTCGATGGTGAGGCGGTAGCCGATCGAGATATTTTCCCGGCTGCCCGTCGATGCCGCCTTCGGCTGCCGCGTCTGCAAATCCCAGCACGTTCCCGTACAGGCCGACGCGAGCGGGCTGCACACCGAAAACGGCGCCAGCACCCGCATCTCGACTGCGGCGGTGACGATCGCATCGCGTTCGGCGGCCTCGACGTCGAGCTGCAACACGCGGCTGATGCGCAGGAAATTCTCGCAGGTGTTGGCGGAGTGGATGCGGCCGACGCACTGGTCGACGGCATCGGCGTCGGGCGAGGGCGCCAG
>JAKFVP010000527.1 GCA_021732175.1 Bradyrhizobium sp. | reverse complement strand
GAAGGCGCGCATGATGCCGACAGCGAGGCCGATCTCGATTCACCCGAGACGATTCATCCGAAGTAATCGGCGCATGATCCCGAAAAGTGGAGGCCGGTTTTCGGACAAGATCATGCGCAATCAAATAACGGTTCGAGCGGATCATGGCTGACGCCACCACTGGACCGCCTTCCATGATGAACCCGGCAGCGGCCTCCGAGCGGATTCCGCCAAAGCGGCTGCTCTGCTTCCTCATCATGGTGTTCGGGATGTTCATGTCCATCCTGGACATCCAGATCGTCTCCGCCTCGCTCAACGAGATCCAGGCCGGCCTCTCGGCAAGCCAGAGCGAAGTTTCGTGGGTGCAGACCTCGTACCTGATCGCCGAGGTGATCGCGATTCCGCTGTCCGGTTTCATGTCGCGCGCGCTCGGCACGCGGCTCTTGTTTGCGATCTCCGCGTCCGGCTTCACCATTGCCAGCTTCTTCTGCGGTTTTGCCTCGACGCTGGAACAGATGATCATCTGGCGCGCGATCCAGGGCTTTCTGGGCGCCGGCATGATCCCGACCGTGTTCGCCTCGGCCTACACGGTGTTTCCGCGCAGCAAATTCTACATCGTCGGCCCGATCATCGGGCTTGTCGCAACGCTGGCGCCGACCATTGGACCCACGGTCGGCGGCATGATCACCGACTGGATGTCGTGGCACTGGCTGTTCTTCATCAACATCGTGCCCGGCATCGGCATCACGCTCGGCGTGCTGATCCTCTGCGATTTCGACAAGCCCGAGTTCAAGCTGCTGCAGCATTTCGACTGGTGGGGCTTGCTGTTCATGGCAGGCTTCCTCGGCACGCTGGAATATGTGCTGGAGGAGGGGCCGCGCTACGAATGGCTGCAGGACACCTCGATCGCGATCTGCGCGGCGATCTGCGCGATCTCGATGATCGCCTTCTTCTGGCGCGTCCTCACGGCGCGGGTGCCGATCGTCGACCTCACCACGTTCGCCGACCGCAATTTCGCCATCGGCTGCCTGATCGCGCTTTTCATCGGCGTCGGCCTCTACGGCCTGACCTACATGTATCCGCGGTATCTCGCCGAAGTCCGCGGCTACAGCGCGCTGATGATCGGCGAGACCATGTTCGTCTCCGGCGCCACCATGTTCCTGGTGGCCCCGATCATCGGCCGCATGATGACGATCGTCGACATGCGCTACATCATCGCCTTCGGCCTCGTCACCTTCGCGGTCGGCTCCTACCAGATGACCTGGATTACCAAGGACTATGATTTCTGGGAGCTGTTCCTGCCGCAGGTGCTGCGCGGCATCGGCATGATGTGCGCGATGGTGCCGACCAATACCATTGCGCTCGGCACGCTGCCGCCGGAGCGGGTCAAGAACGCCTCCGGCCTGTTCAACCTGATGCGCAATCTCGGCGGCGCCATTGGCCTTGCCGTGATCAACCAGGTGCTCAACGAGCGCACGGATCTTCACATCGCGCGGCTGCACGAGCGCGTGAACTGGGGTAATGCCACCGCCGTCGAAACGCTCAACATGTTCACCCAGCGCATGCAGGGCATAGGCGATTCGGCGCTGATGGCATTGAAGCAACTGTCGCAGATCGTGCACCGGCAGGCCGCCGTGATGGGTTATGGCGATGCCTTCTTCCTGTTGACGATCTTCTATCTGGCCTTGAGCCTGCTGGTGTTCCTGCTGCACAAGCCGTCGCCGGAAGCGCTCGGCGGTGATCCCGGGCATTAGAAGCGGCCGAAATCCCGCGGGTCGATCCGGCGAGTGCGCCTCTTTCGTTGATGTGGGTCAAAGGAGCCGAGCCCAAGGGCCCTGAAATGGGTCGAGCGAAGATGATCGCTCGAAACAGTTAGGCAGGGCGGGCGCGATGAACTGGAATCAGGCGTACAGCCTCAGAAGCTATCTCAGGTCCTCCCTCTGGATAATTCCATTTGTCGCCATTCCGCTTGAATTGATCGTCGCGCGCTATCTTCACCAGCTGGACGCCTGGCTCGGATGGAGCCTCGTCGGCTTCACGCCGACCGGCGCGTTGGCATTGCTTCAGGCCTTCGTCTCGGTGACGCTTGCCTTCATGGTGTTCACCTTCGGCTCGCTGCTGGTGGCCATCCAGGTCGCCAGCGCGCAGATGACGCCGCGAATCATCGCGACCACGCTGCTGCGCAACGACATCGTGCGCTACACCGTGGGGCTCTTCATCTTTACGCTGATGTTCGCGCTCAGCGCGCAGAACAGGATGGAAAAGGAGGTCCATCAGCTGGTAATGCTGGTCGCCACCTTGTTCGGCATCATCTCGTTTGCGGCCTTTTTCTATCTGATCGATTATGCGTCGCGATTGCTGCGTCCTATCAGCATCCTGGCGCAGGTGGGCAGCGACGGCCTGGCCGTGGTCGCAGGCGTCTACCCCGATCCGAGCATCGGCCCCGGAGGGGAAGCCGGGCGATCGGAACTGGGCCAGCCCGAACGCATCATCCGTCATCAGGGCACGTCAGGCATTGTGCTGGCGGTCAATGTGAAATTGCTCAGGACCGAAGCCGAGCGGCTGAACGGCATTATCGAATTCGTTCCGCAGGTCGGCGACTTCGTCGGTGTCGATGAACCGCTGTTCTCGCTGTACGGCGGGGTGCGGGCGATCGACGAGGAGCTGTTGCGCGGCTCGGTGGCGCTGGGGTCGGAGCGCACGATGGATCAGGACCCGACATTCCCGTTCCGGATCATCGTGGACATCGCGCTGAAAGCGCTGTCGCCGGCGATCAACGATCCAACGACGGCCGTGCTGGCAATCGATCAGTTGCACCGTCTGCTGCGGGCGGTCGGCAAACGTCATCTGCGGGGTGACGAAATCTGCGACCAGGCGGGGCGGCTTCGCGTGATCTTCCGGACGCCGGACTGGGAGGATTTCGTCCATGTCGCGTTCAGCGAGATTCGCTATTGCGGTTCGGGCAGCGTGCAGGTCGTCAGGCGGCTGCGGGCGATGATCGAAAATCTGGTGGGAACGCTGCCGCCGCACCGGCATCCGGCGCTGCTCGAGCAGCTGAGCCTGCTCGATCGCGAGCTTGAGAAGCAGTTCGCCTATCCGGAAGATCTGGCGCTTGCGCGCATTGCGGATGCCCAAGGGCTGGGCGGACATTCCGGATCGATCAGCCGTTGAAACCGGGGTGCGTCCGCCGCCGCCTCAATCCGCCTCGAACGCCTGGCTGTAATCCTGTTTCAGCGCCGGATCCTGCTCGCTCTTCTGCAGCACGCAATTGCCTACCACGAGCACGTCGAGCTCGTTGCCCATAAAGCAGCGGAAGGCGTCTTCCGGCGTGCAGACGATCGGCTCGCCGCGGACGTTGAAGCTGGTGTTGACCAGCACCGGGCAGCCGGTCAGTTGCTTGAAGCGGCCGAGCAGGCGGTGGAACAGCGGATTGGTGTCGGCATGCACGGTCTGGATGCGCGCGGAGTAATCGACATGGGTCACCGCCGGGATTTCCGAACGTGACACGTTCAGCTTGTCGATGCCGAACAGCGCCTGCTCCTCCGCGCTCATCTGGCGGCGGCGGTCGTCTCGGACGTCGGCGACGATCAGCATGTAGGGGCTGTCGGACTTCAGGTCGAACCAGTCGGCGACATCCTCACGCAGCACAGCGGGTGCGAAGGGACGAAAACTCTCGCGGTACTTCACTTTCAGATTGAGGTTCTTCTGCATCGCGGGCGAGCGAGCATCGCCGAGGATCGAGCGCGCGCCGAGCGAACGCGGGCCGAATTCCATGCGGCCCTGGAACCAGCCGACGGCTTTCTGATCGGCGAGCGCGTGTGCCGTCGCGTCGATCATCGCGGCCTCACCGTGCACCGTGAATTTCGCGCGCGCTGCGGTCAGCCGCTGTTCGATGTCGGCTTGCTGATAGTGCGGGCCGAGATAGGCGCCGGCCATGCCGTCCGCGCCGTTGCTCTGGCGCGGCTTGCCGGCAAAGCCGTGATAGGCGGAGAGCGCGGCGCCGACCGCGCCGCCGGCATCGCCCGCAGCCGGCTGGATCCAGAGATGATCGAAATGGCCGTCGCGCAGCACCTTGCCGTTGGCGACGCAATTGAGCGCCACGCCGCCGGCAAGGCAAAGGTTGCGCGATCCGGTCTGCTTCGCAAGGCTGCGCGTCATCCGCAGCACGGCTTCATCCAGCACCGCCTGGATCGAGGCGGCGACATCCATGTGGAAGGAGGTCAGCAACTGATCCGGCGACCGCACGGGCTGACCGAACAGTTTTGCGAACCGTTCGTTGGTCATGGTGAAGCCGGTGCAATAGTCGAAATAGGAGAGGTCGAGGCGGAACGAGCCGTCCGGCTTCAGGTCGATCAGATGATCGAGGATCAGTTTGGCGTATTTCGGCTCGCCATAGGGCGCAAGCCCCATCACCTTGTATTCGCCGGAGTTGACCTTGAAGCCGGTGTAATAGGTCGCGGCCGAATACAACAGGCCAAGCGAATGCGGGAAGTGGATCTCCTGGAAAATCTCGAGCTTGTTGCCATCGCCGGTCGCGGCCGACGTCGTCGCCCACTCGCCGACGCCGTCCATGGTGAGCACGGCCGCGCGCTCGTAGGGGGAGGGGTAGAAGGCGGAGGCCGCATGGCTCAGATGATGCTCGCAGAACAACAGTTTTTCGCGGTCGAATTCGGGCGCGAATTTTTTCAGCTCGTCCGTGAGCAGGCTCTTCTGGAACAGCTTCTCCTTGAGCCAGAGCGGGATCGACATCTGGAAGGAACGAAAGCCGCGCGGCGCCAGCGCGACATAGGTCTCCAGCAGCCGCTCGAATTTCAGGAACGGCTTGTCATAGAACACGACATGATCGAGCGCTTCCGCCGCGATGCCGGCCTCGGCGAGGCACCAGGCGATCGCGTTGTGCGGAAACGACGGGTCGTGCTTCTTGCGCGTGAAGCGCTCTTCCTGCACGGCGGCGACGATGCGGCCGTCCTCGATCAGCGCCGCGGCGCTGTCGTGGTAGAAGGCGGAAATGCCGAGAATGCGCATCGCTGGCCGGAATCGTATCGCTTTAGAACAGCGTATAGATGAAGGGCGCGATCGCCGAGCCTTTGGTCAGCACGACGAGGCCGCCGAACACCACCATCATGATCAGGATCGGCAGCAGCCAGAATTTCTTGCGCACGCGCATGAAGCGCCAAAGTTCTTTCAGGAAATCCATTTCTCTCGCACTCTCTAAAACTGGTCTTTCATCGTCTCCGGCGCGGGGCCGGCCGGTGTTCGCACGATCCAATAGCTCGCCGCATCGGGATCGCGCTTCAGCCGCAGCAGGTCCTTGCCCATCGCGCGCGCGATCAATCCGGTCGGCAGCACCGTGCCGTAGAACAACAGCGCCATGATCACGGGATTGACGACCTTGTGCAGCAGGAGGCCGAACTTCAGCCAGATGCGGTTGAGCGGATTGAGCACGGCCGGCCGCAGCAGGGCCGCCAGCATGAAGAGCGCGGCAAGGCCCGCCGTCCACGGCCAGATGCGGCCCGCATGCCAGAAGTTGAGCAGGCTCACCAGCGCGAATGCGCCGGCCATCACAAAGCCGAACGAGCGATCGGAGCCGGCGACGATCTCTTCGTCGCGAGAAAAGCTCTCGTGGGTTGATGGGGGCGCCATTCGACAGTGCTGCCTGGAGGGAACTCTAAGGGAAGCTTTGTTCGGGCACACCTTTTAGGCGTTGCGGCTGGCCCGGGAAAGCCGAAAAGCGCGCGTTCCCGGCGGTCCCTTTCTTCCGTCAGCGCACGATCGGCAGCGGAAATCGCGGCAACGTCAGTTGCAATTTCGCCATGATGGCTTTATAGGCTACACATTGTAGCACTCGAACCGGAGGGGATTTGCATGACAAAGCTTATTTCGCAGATCGACCGCCCGCGTTCGCTTATGTCGGGCGTCTGCGCTTTCTGAAGCGCCAATTTTGCCTGAAACGGTCGGGCCATAGGTCCCGATCTCCCAGACTTCCCAACGAGTTACCGATTTAGACGACGCTCGCGTTCGGCCTGTTGCCGTCTATCCACGTCAAACATCTGGAGCCGGCATGCGCAAAGCGCTGCCGGATGACGCCATGGCCGCCAAGAGAAAAGACCGGCCCGCCGCGATTCGCGTGGTCATCCTGTTCGGCACCATCCGGCAGCCGCGCACCAAAAACGGATTTGGACCATGAAAGACCTGACGCGCGGCTCGATTGTGAGCCACATCCTGACGATGGCGCCGCCGATCGTCGCCAGCATGATCACGTACATGATCTGCCAACTGGTCGATCTTTATTTTGTCGCCGAGGTCGGCGAAGCCGCCGTCGCGGGCGTGGCGGCGGCGGGCAATGCCGGATTCCTCATCAACGGCTTCATGCAGGTGCTGGGCGTCGGCACGGTTGCGTTGATGTCGCACGCCGTGGGGCGCAAGGACCGCGCCGACGCCGGCCTGGTGTTCAATCAGGCGATCGTTCTGTCGGTGCTGTTCGGCCTGTCGACGCTGATCGTGGTCGCCTTGCTGGCGCGGCCCTATATGCGCGCCGTGGCCGCCGATGAGGCCACCGTCGAAGCCGGAACGACGTTTCTGTTGTGGCTGATGCCGGCACTGGCACTGCAATCCGTGATGCAGGTGATGGGGGCGGGGTTGCGGGCGACCGGGATCGTGCGGCCGACCGTGCTGGTGCAGGTGATCGCGGTTCTGTTCAACATCGCGCTGGCGCCGGTGCTGATCGCGGGCTGGGGTACCGGCCACGCGTTCGGCGTTGCCGGCGCGGGCCTGGCGAGCTCGATTGCCATCCTGACCGCCGTGATGATGCTGTTGGCGTATTTCCACAGGTTCGAGCGCTATGTCGGCTTCGAGCCCGCGCTGTGGCGTCCCCAGTTCGAGCAATGGAAGCGCATCGTCAATGTCGGCCTTCCCGCCGGCGGCGAGTTTGCGATCATCTTTGCCTGGATGGGCGTAATCTACTATGTGCTGCGCGATTTCGGACCGGCGGCGCAGGCCGGTTTCGGCATCGGCACGCGCGTGCTCGGCCTGATCCAGATGCCGGCGCTCGCGGTTGCGTTCGCCGCCGCGCCGATCGTCGGCCAGAATTTCGGCGCCGGCAATGGCGAGCGCGTGCGGGAAACTTTCGCGAAGGCGCTGGCGATCGCGACCATTGTGATGGTCGGCTTCACGATCCTGGCGCAGTGGAAGGCCGGCCTGTTGCTCGCGGGATTCTCCGAGGATCGCGAAGCCATCGCGGTCGCCGTGCAGTTCCTGCAACTGGTGTCGCTGAATCTCGTCGTGCAGGGCGTCACCTTCATCTGCAACGCCACCTTCCAGGGCCTCGGCAACACCAAGCCGGTGCTGCTCAGTTCAGGTTCGCGCCTGCTGTTCTATGCGGTGCCGGCGATCTGGCTCTCGACGCGGCCCGGCTTTGCCATCGAGCAGGTCTGGTACCTGTCGATCGCGACGACCACGCTGCAGGCCGGCCTTTCCCTGTGGCTGCTGCGCCGCGAGTTCAGGAAACGGTTTGTGCAGCCGGAGCGGAAGGTCAGTCCGGAGCCAGTGGCGGCTGAATAGCCTGCACTTTCTGCGCGCGGGTCCGCGTCGAAATCGCGACAGTCGCCACCACGGCGGCGGCGAACGCCACGATCTGCCACGTGATGGTCTCGCCGTTGAACAGGGCGGCGAGACCGAAGGTGACGAAGGGTTGCAGCAACTGCACCTGCGACACCCGCGCGATGCCGCCCATCGCCATCCCGGCGTTCCAGGCAAAGAACCCGATCCATTGCGAGAACAGCGCGACATAGATGAGTCCAAGCAGCGGCTTTGCCGGAATCTGCGCAATGTCGGCGGGCATGGTGAGGAGCGAAGCCGGAATCGAAATCGGCAGCGCGATGACCAGCACCCAGCTGATCACTTCCCAGCCCGGCATGCTCGACGTCAGCCGGCCCGAGAATGCGTAGCCGATCGCGGACACCGCAACAGCCGCGAGCAGGAAGAGATCGCCGCCCGACAGCGCGCCGCCGCCCTGGCGAAGCGCAAAGGCGATCACCAGTGCCGCTCCCGCAAGCGAGGCGATCCAGAACAGCGGCCGTGGCCGCTCATGCGTGATCGTGACCGCCACCAATGCGGTGGCGATCGGCAGCACGCCCAGCACCACGCCGCCATGCGAGGCGTCCACCGTCTGCATGCCGAACGCCATGAACAGCGGGAAGAGCACGGCAACGCAGAGCATGGCGATGACGAGCTGCGGCCACAGCGCGCGCGGCGGCAGCGGCCGGCGCAGCGCGATCAGCAGCGCCAGCGAGCAGACGCCGGCAATGGCGGCGCGGATCGCGGTCAGTGCAATCGGATCGACGGCGGAAACCGCCAGCCGCGTCGCCGGCAGCGTGCCGCCGAAGATCGCCATGCCGACGAAGCCGAGCAGGAGCCCGAGTTGTTCGCGCTGCGAATGCGACGGCAAAGCTTGCGTGGTGGAGGACATGGCGTGCTGGTTACCGGCTTCGCCCGATTCCGTATAGCCGGCTCAGTCGGTGCACATGGCCGCCATGCGCGCGTCATCTCGGTGCAATGCTGCTCCACACAAGACCGACGCCGGAGAGAAACAACAGTCCGAGCACGATGTCGTAGAAATTGCGGTCGCTCAGCGCACGGTAGGTCCACATGCCGATCCGCGCGCCGACCAGCGTGCCCGGCAGCGCCAGCAGCGCCAGCCAGAACACCTCCTTGGCGACGAAGCCGCTCGCGATTTGCAGAACCAGCGCAGCGCCGAGCACGGTGCCGTTGAAGATCTGGAACACGCCGCGGCGCTGATCCTTGGTCCAGCCGCGCACGCTCGCCCACAAGGTTGGCAGCGGGCCCGAGAGCCCGGCAAGACCGCCGAGAATGCCGCCTGCGAATCCGACGGCGGTGTCCGCTGCCCGGCCGCCGAAGCCGAGCTTCATCGGCGCGCGGACAAAATAGAGTGCCGCCGGAAACACGATCAGCATGACGCCGACGCTGAGCTTGAACACCTGCGGATCGGCGCGCGCCACCAGCAGCGCCCCGATCGGCATGCCCAGCAGTCCGCCGAGCACGAAGGGCAGGGCCAGCCGAAAATCCATCAGCCGCCACATCGCCGGCAAGGTGGAGAGTTGCGAGCTGACCGAGCAGATCAGCACCAGCGGTACCGCAAGCGCCGGCGACAACACGTAAAGCCAGATGCCGAGCGCCATCAGCGCGGTACCGAATCCGGCCAGCCCCGATACAAAGCCGCCGGCCAGCGCGCCGAACAGCAAGACGGCATAGGTAGCGGCGTCCACGTCTTTCCTTCCCCTGTCATTCCGGGTTCGTCCTTCGGACGCCCCGGAATGACGCTGAATTTTTGCACGTCGTTTACACGATGCGGCGGACAGGTACTATCGCGGCCGCCAACGAAATAACAAATGGAAACGCCCGCGATGAGTTCGTCTCCCAAGACATTCCTGGTCTGTCACGGCGCCTGGTCGGCGGGGTGGGCGTGGAAGAAGATGCATCCGTTGATGCAGAAGGCCGGCCACCGCCTGGTGACGCCGACCTATACCGGGCTTGGCGAGCGCGCGCACCTCGCGCATCCCGCAATCGATCTGGAGACGCACATTGCGGACATGCTGAACGTGATCAAGTATGAAGACCTGCGCGACTTCGTGCTGATCGGCCATTCCTATGGCGGCATGGTCGCAACAGGGGTTGCCGACCGCGCGCGGGACAAGGTGAAGCAGCTGATCTACATCGACGCCTTCGTGCCCGAGGACGGTCAGTCGCTGTTCGACTTCCTGCCGGCGTCGGAACAGCAGCGCATGCGAGAGGGCGTCAAGTCCGGCGACGGCTGGCGCGTGCCGCCGAACCCGACATCGCCGGATACGCCGCCCGAAGACGTCGCGTGGCTGAACGAGCGGCGGGTGCACATGCCGCTGCAGTGCCTCGAGCAGCCATTGAAATTGTCCGCGCCGCTGTCGTTGCCGCGCAGCTACATCTACGCCACCCGCATTTCGCCCGCCGATGTCTTCGGCCGGTTCGCGAAGATGGCGAAGGGCAATCCCGCAGACTGGGGCTACTACGAGATGGACGCCAGCCACTCGCCCAATGTCACCGCGCCGGAAGCGCTGATGGTGCTGCTGGAGAAGATCGCGGCGTAACGCGCGATGATTCTGCGGAGTCTTGCTTATCGCGGAACCTTTCGGAAGCCTCTATGCCGTTGCAGCCTATGCAGATTTCCGATCTGTCCAATTTAAATGTCCGATTTTGCTGTCTTGCTGCGACTTGGAGGTAACAGCAGGAACTGGGCTGCAGTGTTATCCTGAAAGCTGAAATTGCAGATGTTTGGGGTGATTCATATGAAGCGAACCTTGCTGGCGATTGCCGCCGTTGCCTGCGCCGGCGCCGCATCGGCCGCTGACCTGGCGCCGCGGACCTACGCCAAGGCGCCGGTCCCGTCACCCATTTACTCCTGGACGGGATTCTACGTCGGCGGAAGCGTCGGCGGCGGTTGGCAAGATGCCACCAGCACCTACACCGGCGTAAATAACCCGTTTGCTGTGGGACTGTTCGACGACGCAATCCGGGATGGCGCGCTGCCAAGTCGTACGACCCAACGAGGCGCTGGTTTTATTGGCGGTGCGCAGCTTGGGTACAACGTGCAAAGCGGGAATGTTGTGTATGGCATCGAGGCTGACGCGATGTGGCTCAACGTCCGTGGCACAAGCACGGTGAGCACAAACGTCGCGGCTCTCTTCTATCCCCCCATAACAACCGTTACCGAGGCGAAGACCGACTGGCTGGCTACGCTTCGCGGTCGTCTGGGTATCCTCGCTGCGCCGCAAACGCTCCTCTACGCGACTGGTGGCCTCGCGGTTGGCGGTGTGCGCGGGTCGACGACCATTACGCCCACACCGTGCGCGACCAACGCTTTTTGCTCGGCTGGATCAGCGTCCGACACGCGATGGGGATGGACGGTGGGCGGCGGACTTGAACAGGCCTTTGGTTCGCAATGGTCTGTGAAGCTCGAGTATCTCTACTATGATCTCGGAACGTTCAGCTACACGGCCAACGAGATTTCGCCGACGTTTCTGGCATTTCAGGGCAACCCAAACGCAAAGATAGACACCAACGTAACCGGGCACATTGCGCGGGTTGGTGTGAATTACAGGTTTGGGGGTCCGGTCGTCGCCAAATATTGATCGTTGCTTTCTCAGCGAACTCCGGTCTCGTTCGGAGTTTTCGGTTGAACGGGCAAGGCCGGATGCCGGTTCTCCCGGAATAAGCAAGCAATGAAAGTCTAATTGGCGAGGGGCCCGGCGTGTTCGCGCCGAGCCCCTCATTCTAGTCTAGTACGACGCGTTTTCTTCACGCGAAACCGGAAGTCCACTTCGCTCGAAAACGCTTTAGCGTATCAGCCGGCCTGTAAGCCGGGTTCTGTAGGGCACCGCCCGCTCGCGCGGACGATACGTGACGGCCATTCCTCTGGGACCATGTTCGCACACGGCCTCGAGCAACCTACCCGGACGGCGAGCCTGACATAGCCCTGCGGCGTTATCGCTTGCGCGAACGGCCCGCGATGCCATCCCTATTCGGTTTTGCTCCCGGTGGGGTTTGCCGTGCCGTCTCCGTTGCCGGAAACGCGGTGCGCTCTTACCGCACCTTTTCACCCTTGCTCGCCCCCTCCTTATTCCTCCCCCGCAAGCGGGGGAGGGTAGGGTGG
>JAKFVP010000528.1 GCA_021732175.1 Bradyrhizobium sp. | reverse complement strand
CGGCAATACGCTGTTTGCGGGCATCGACCATGTGTCCGGGAACGTCCTCACGAACGACACCGACGTCGACACCGGCGACACCAAGACGGTGAATAGCATCGCGCACGATACGGCCACCAGCGCGGTAACGGGGCAGACGACGATCCAGGGCATCTATGGCTCGCTGAAGATCGCCCCCAACGGCAGCTGGACGTACACGCTCGACAATACCCTTGATGCTACGCAGGCCCTGACCCAGGACCAGCACGTTACCGACGTCTTCACCTACATCATGAACGACAGGGTTGGTTCGACGTCATCGGCGTCGCTGACCATCGACGTCTACGGCACCAACGATACACCGAAGGTGTCTGACGCGCTGATATACACCGCCGCCGAAGGTGATGGGTCGCATCAGCTGAACCTGCTGGCGAAAGCATCCGATATCGATGCCGACGAAACGCTCACGCTGCACGTAGCCAACGTGACCTATGACGTCGACGGAACGCCCTCGGGAACGCCGGCCGGCGTCACGCGTTCGGGCGATACGCTGACCATCGACCCGACCAATTCCGCGTTCGATCATCTTGCGGTCGGGACCCACACCACGATTACGGTGCACTACAATGTCAAGGACGCGTATAACGCGACGGTAGCGCAGACCGAGTCGATCACGATCTACGGTACCAACGATCCGGCGTCGATCGTGGGCGAGTCCAATCCGCCGACGCACGGCGTGATGGTTGTCAATCCGGTCTCTCCCAGCATCGAGCCTGCGGGAGTGAATACCAATTCGCTCGGTTTCCACACCGAGACGTTCGACAACGTGAGTGTCGGGACTGGCAATTTTACGAGCAGCGAGCTCGACGCAACGTTCACCCGTTCCGGCAGCGCCGGCGTCGTGCATGGCTCCTCTTCGTCGTCCGCGGCGCCATACATCGGACCCGGCATCGCCGATCCCACGAACTATCTGACGATCGGTGGCGGCGCCACCGAGAGCATCCTGTTTAACAGCAGCAAGAATTCCTTCGGTCTGTATTGGGGCTCGGTGGACACCTACAACAGCATCAAGTTCTATGACGGACAGACGCTGGTTGCGTCCTACACCGGAGCCGATGTGGCTCCGCTGCTTGCCAACGGAAACCAGGGCTCGTTCTCGGCCAACGGCTATGTCGAATTCGTCGGCCTGCATAACTTCAACAGAGTCGTGCTCAGCAGCACCTCGAACGCCTTCGAGATCGATAATATTTCCGCGGGTAACGTTCCGGCATCCCATGCGCTGCTCACGGGCACCGTGTCCGGTACGATGAGCGTGCACGATGCCGATATCGGAGACACGCTCACCGGAGTAGTGACTGCAAACGCGACGGCAACGTTCAACAATTCCCAGACATTGCCGAGCGGCGTTTCGAACCTGCTGAGCTTCGGCAACATCAGCTTCGACAGCGTGCAGAGCGACGGCGGCACGGATGTCCTGCACTGGAACTACAATCCGCATGGTGCGAATCTCGACTTCCTGCATGCCGGTGACGTACTTAAAATCACCTATACGGCAAAAGTGAGCGACGGCCACGGCAGCTACGGCAGCCAGCAGCTGACGGTCACGCTGGTCGGCACCGACAACGACACGAACGTTTCCTCGTTCAAGTTTGTCGACGGTACCTCTGGAAACGACACATTCAGCAATGCCGGCGGCGGTACGACGCTCGTCGGCAATGGCGGGCACGACAATTTCATCTTCAAGCCGAATTCCGGCAGCGCAACGATCACGGACTTCGATCCGGCCAACGACGTGCTGACGTTCGACTCCTCGATGTTCGGTCACAATCCGGCCAACGTGCTCAATGCGGCGCAGGCCGACGGGCACGGCAATACCGTGATCCCGCTCAGCGCAACCGACACGATCACGCTGCTGCATATTCTGCCGAACCAGCTCAATAACTCGGACTTCCACTTCGTCTGAGCTGCCGGTCCACGCGGTCATGGGAAGGGACGGGGCCTTCCCTGCTCGCCCAATCGCATTTCAGTGTGACCTGCAACTCGCGGCGTGATACCCAGATGTCATGAAACGACTGCGAGCCCTGCGGCGTTGGTTCAAGCGGAAGTTCGGGTATGCCCGGCTGGTCTGCCTCGTGCTGCTGTTCGGCTTCGCGGCGCTCAGGGTTTGGGATCCGCATCCGGTCCAGGAAATGCGGGTTCGCACCTGGGACAATTTCCAGCTCGTCCAGCCGCGGGTGAAGACGATACGTCCGGTGACTATCGTCGACATCGACGAAAAGAGTTTGGCCGATCCCCGGCTCGGGCAATGGCCCTGGCCGCGCACGCGCATCGCCGACATCGTCACCCACCTGACTAAGCTCGGCGCGGTCGTGATCGCCTTCGACGCCGTGTTCTCCGAGCCAGACCGGCTCAACCCCGACATCGCCGCCGACACTTTCCGCAACCTCGACGAGGCCACGCGCGAGAAGCTGCGGGCGCTGCCGAGCAACGACCAGATCTTTGCCGATGCCATCAAGCAGTCGCGCGTGGTGCTCGGCGAATCCGGCGGCCCGGACGTCCATACGCTGGACAAGGACCTGCCGGTGACAGGCCTCGCCATGCTCGGCGAGGAGCCGCAGCCCTTCATGTACAAATTCCCGGGCTTGCTCAGGAATGTCGAGATTCTGGAGCATGCCGCCGCCGGGCGCGGGCTGTTCACCATCCGGCCCGAGCGCGACGGCATCGTCCGCCGCGTGCCGATGGTGATGGTGGCGCAAGGCGTGGTCATGCCGTCGCTGACCTTCGAGATGCTGCGTGTTGCGTCGGGATCCAGCACCATCCTGATCAAGACCGACAAGGCGGGCATCCAGAGTGTCGCCGTCAAGGGTTTTGCCATCCCGACTGACGCCAACGGCCAGCTCTGGGTGCACTACGCTCGCCGCGATCCCTCGCTCTACGTCCCGGCGGTCGACGTGCTGGATGGCCGGGTGCCGCAGGACCGCATCGCAGGCAAGCTGGTGCTGATCGGCACCTCGGCGATCGGCCTCAACGACATCAAGACCACGCCGGTATCGCCCGCGATGCCCGGCGTCGAGATTCACGCCCAGGTGCTGGAGAGCGCGCTGACCGGCGCGGTGGTGACGCAGCCGAATTACGGCATCGCGCTGGAATTCTTCGGCGCGCTGATTCTGGGCCTGCTCGTCATCGCGTTTGCACCGAATTTCGGGCCGATCACGCTGGTCAGCGTCGGCGCGTTGTTTGCGACCGGCCTGATCGGAACGGCCTGGTTCTTCTACAGCTGGCACAAGCTGCTGATCGACTTCACTTATCCCTTGATGTCGACGACGGCGATCTATGCCACGTTGATTTTCGCGAGCTTCGTGCGCGAGCAGTCGCAGCGCCGCCAGATCCGTTCCGCCTTCGGCCAGTATCTCTCGCCCGCGCTGGTCGAGCAGCTCGCGCAATCGCCGGAAAAGCTGGTGCTCGGCGGCGAGGAGCGCGAGATGACCATCATGTTCTCCGACATGCGCGGCTTCACCTCGATCTCGGAGACCTACAAGAGCGATCCGCAGGGTCTGACCGCTCTGATGAACCGTTTCCTTACCCCGCTCACCAACGCGATCCTCAACCGCAAGGGCACCATCGACAAATACATGGGCGACGCCATCATGGCGTTCTGGAATGCGCCGCTTGACGACAAGGAGCATGAGATCAACGCCTGCGAGGCGGCGCTCGACATGCTGGAGCGCTGCGACGAGCTCAACAAGGCGCGCGAGGCGGAAGCCAGGGAGGGCGGGAATGTCTATATCCCGCTCAACATCGGCGTCGGCCTCAACACCGGCACCTGCGTGGTCGGCAACATGGGTTCCGACGTTCGCTTCGACTATTCGGTGTTCGGCGACAGCGTCAACCTCGCCTCGCGCCTCGAAGGGCAGAGCAAGGAATACGGCTTTCCGATCATCGTCGGTTCGAAGACCGCGATGGCGGTGAAGGAAAAGTTCGCCATTCTCGAGCTCGACTTCATCATGGTGAAGGGCAAGAAGGAACCGGAGGTGATCTACGCCATCGCAGGCCGCGAGGACGTTGCGCAATCCGGCCGCTTCCAGCGCCTGCGTAACCTCACCATCGAGATGCTGGCCTGCTACCGCAACCGCGACTGGGACGGCGCGCTCGCTGCCATCGATCGCGGCCGCAAGAGCGATGACGGTGAGGCGCTCGCCTCGCTCTACCGGCTCTACGAGGCCCGCATCCGCGGCTACATCGAGACCCCGCCGCCGGCAGACTGGAACGGCGCCTACGCGCTGCTGACGAAGTGACGCAACGCTAGCGGAAACCGCATACTCCGATGTCGTCCCGGCGAAGGCCGGGACCCATAACCACGATCGTCTGTTGTTTCAAAGGAAGCCGTCTACTCGCTCGGTCCAACTATTGCCGGCACGGCGTATGGGTCCCGGCCTTCGCCGGGACGACTGTGTGGTGACACGGGTGTTGCTGCCTACTCCAGCCCGATCTGCGTCAAATCCTGGAACCAGTGCTGGGCCTGCACGAATTTCTTCACCTTGGGCGACAGCGCGTGCGGGTTGGTGTCGTGCACGACCCAGACCAGCACGGCGTCGTCGACGATCGCTGCATGCGCCTGGGCCAGCAATTCGTCCTGCCTGGCGACGTCGAAATTCTGCTTGGCCGCGTCGATCAGCGCGTCGACCTTCGGGTTCTTGTAGCCGCCCCAGTTGACGCCGACAGGCGCGATCTGGCCGGAGTGGAAGAAGCGGACGATGGCGTAAAGGGGATCCGAGGTGACATAGGCGATGTTGTTGGAGGTGATGCCGGCATTCATTTCGTCGGCCGCGCCCTTGCGCCAATGGGTGTACAGCGTCTCCAGTTCCACCACCTTGAAGTCGATGTCGATGCCGATCTCCTTGAAGCTTTGCTGCAAAAATTCGTTCATCGGCAGCGACAGCATCTGGCCGGTGCCGCCCTGCGCGATGATGAAGGTGGTCTTCAGCGGCTTCTCCTTGGAGTAGCCGGCCTCCTGCACGAGCTTCTTGGCGGCGGCGACGTCGTATTTCAGTTCGAACGCGGGCTTGCCGAACCACGGGCTCGACGGGTCGACCTGGCCCTTGGCGGGTTTGGCGAGACCATTCATCAGGCCGACGACGGCGTCGCGGTCGATGGCAAGGTTGAGTGCCTTGCGCAGGCGGATATCGGTCCAGGGCGAGCCGGGCAGCACGCTCAGATGATAATTCCAGACATGCGGCGTGACGTTGTCGACGATCTTCATGCCGGCGGCCTTGAGCTGCGGCACGGCGTCCGGCGCCGGCGTCTCGATCAGGTCCACTTGCCCCGCAAGCAACGCATTGGTGCGGGTCAGCGCTTCCGGCATCGGGATCAGGATCATCTTGTCGACCTTGGGCAGCCGCTTCTTGTCCCAATAGTCGTTGTTCTTGCTGAGTTCGGCGAGTTCGCGCGGCACCAGTTTCGTCAATTTGAACGGCCCGGTGCCCGAAGGTTCCTTCGCGAACTTGTCCCAATCCTTGCCGAGCTTTTCATATTGCGCGGGGCTGGAGACCAGGAACCAGAGCATCTGGTAGGGGAAGAAGGAATCGACGGTCTTGGTGGTGATCTCCACCATGGAATCGTCGATCTTGGCGTAGCTTGCGACCGAGGGCAGGCGGGTCTTCACTTGCGCGCTCTGCCGCTTGTCGAATTGCGGTGCCTTGTCGTTCAGCACCTTGTCGAGATTCCAGATCACGGCGTCCGCATTGAACTCGCTGCCGTCGTGGAATTTCACGCCCTTGCGGAGCGTAAAGCGCCACTTGGTCTTGTCGGCATCATCGACCTTCCACTCGGTGGCAAGCCCGGGCACCAGCTTGCCGGGCCGGTCGGCGACGTCCATCTCCCAGGCGACCAGCGGATCGTAGATGGTGTAGGCGGAGAACTGATAGGCGCCGGCGCCGCGGTCGGGCTGGCCCGTGGTCTGCGGAATATCAGCCATGGAGATGCCGTAGCGAATGACCGTTTCGGCCTGCGCAGATAGCGGGGAAAGCGCAGCGGCGAGCGCCGCGGCAGCAAGAAGCATCGAAATTCGGGTGCGCATGAACTAAGCTCCATTGGCCGGGGTTTGGAGCTGAAAATGCAAGGTTGGTGCCAGAATAGGCACGCGAGCTGCGTTTGCATGCGCGCTCACAAGGTCTTGTGCGGCCAAATGCCTAGTCGCTCCGAAAGCCTTTCCCTTGGCACAGCCGTTGCATACGATTGCATAGAAAATAGTCACCCCCAAAAGTCCAGAAGAAGGGATTTGCTGCGATGCGTAACAAGAAGTGTCAAACGAGCCTGACCAAGGCGGCCTGGATGGTCGCGACCGCGCTGACGGTCGTCCTGCCGCAGGTCGCGAGCGCCGAAACCGTGCTGCGCATCGGCATGACCGCTGCCGATATTCCGCGCACCCTCGGCCAGCCCGATCAGGGGTTTGAAGGCAACCGCTTCACCGGCCTCACCATGTATGACGGCCTGACGATGTGGGACTTGTCGTCAGCGGACAAGCCGAGCGTCGTGATTCCGGGGCTCGCTACCGAATGGAAGGTCAACGACGACGACAAGAAGAAGTGGGTGTTCAAGCTGCGCCCCGGCGTCACCTTCCATGACGGTTCGCCCTTCAATGCCGATGCCGTGGTCTGGAACGTCGAGAAGGTGCTGAAGCAGGACGCGCCGCATTTCGACGCCAGCCAGGTCGGCGTCACCGCCTCCCGCATGCCGACGCTGGCTTCGGCGCGCAAGATCGACGACATGACGGTGGAGTTGACCACCAAGGAGCCCGACAGCTTCCTGCCGATCAACCTGACCAACCTGTTCATGGCCAGCCCGACCAAGTGGCAGAAATTCCATGACACCGCCGAGGGCGCCGACGCCAAGGCAAAGTCGCAGGCCGCGTGGGCGGCCTTTGCCAAGGACGCGTCCGGCACCGGCCCGTGGAAGATGTCGAAGTTCACGCCGCGCGAACGGCTCGAACTGGTGAAGAACGACGGCTATTGGGACAAGGCGCGCGTGCCCAAGGTCGACAAGATGGTGCTGCTGCCGATGCCGGAAGCCAATGCCCGTACTGCGGCGCTGCTGTCCGGTCAGGTGGATTGGGTCGAGGCTCCGGCGCCGGATGCGGTGAAGGAAATCAAGGCCCGCGGCTTCCAGCTCATGTCCAACGAGTCGCCGCATGTCTGGCCGTGGCAATTCTCGCGCATCGAGGGCTCGCCCTGGAATGACATCCGTGTCCGCAAGGCCGCCAATCTCTGCATCGATCGCGAAGGCATGCGCGACGGCCTGCTCGCGGGCCTGATGGTGCCGGCGAGCGGCACCTTCGAGCCGGGCCATCCCTGGCGCGGTAATCCGACTTTTCAGATCAAGTATGATCTGAAGGCCGCCCAGGCGTTGATGAAAGAGGCGGGCTACGGGCCGGGCAAGAAGCTGACGGTGAAGACGCAGACGTCCGCGTCCGGCTCGGGCCAGATGCAGCCTTTGCCGATGAACGAGTACCTGCAGCAGGCGTTGGCGGAGTGCTACTTCGATGTTCAGCTCGACGTCATCGAGTGGAACACGCTGTTCACCAACTGGCGGCGCGGCGCCAAGGATCCGACGGCCAACGGCGCTAACGCCACCAACGTGACCTATGCGGCGATGGATCCGTTCTTCGCCCTGGTGCGCTTCCTGCAGTCGTCTATGGCCCCGCCGGTGTCGAACAATTGGGGCTACATCAACAATCCCAAGTTCGACGAGCTCGTCACCAAGGCGCGGCAGACCTTCGATCCCGCCGAACGCGACAAGGCGCTTGCCGAGCTGCATGCGGCTTCCGTCGATGACGCGGCATTCCTCTATGTCGCCCACGACGTCTCCCCGCGCGCCATGAGCCCGAAGATCAAGGGCTTCGTGCAGCCCAAGAGCTGGTTCGTGGACTTCTCGCCGGTCACGATGACGCAGTGAGGTCAGCACGCTGCACCCTCTCCCCTTGTGGGAGAGGGTGGCCTCGCGAAGCGAGGCCGGGTGAGGGGTTGTCTCCGCGGGTGACATCTCTCATTTCGACGTTTCTGCACCCGCGGACAGAACCCTCATCCGGCGCGCTCAGGAGCGCAAGTGCGCTCCAGAGCGCACCACCTTCTCCCACAAGGGGAGAAGGAAAGAAGAAGGTAGCTCGTGCTTCTCTACGTCATCAGACGCATCGTCTATGTCATCCCGATCGTGATCAGCGTCGCGCTGGTATGCTTCCTGCTGGTGCACATCACGCCCGGCGACCCCCTGGTTGCCGTGCTGCCGGCGGATGCGTCGCAGGAATTGGCGGCGCAATTGCGTACGGCTTACGGCTTCGACCGGCCGCTGCCGGTGCAGTTCGGCCTCTGGCTGTGGCGTGCGCTGCATGGCGACCTCGGCGCCTCCATCGCCACCGGGCGGCCGGTGCTATCAGAGGTGCTGCGCGCGGTGCAGAACACCGTGACCCTCGCGATTGCCGCCGCCATGATCGGCTTTACGCTGGGACTGCTGTTCGGCCTGATCGCCGGCTATTTCCGCGACACCTGGATCGACAAGGTCGCGACCTCCTTTGCCATCGCCGGCGTCTCCGTGCCGCATTACTGGCTCGGCATGGTGCTGGTGATCATCTTCTCCGTGCAGCTCAACTGGCTGCCGGCGGTGGGTGCCGGTCCCAGCGGCTCCGGCGCCTGGTCGTGGGACTGGGAGCACCTGAAATATCTGGTGCTGCCGGCGATCACGACCTCGGTGATCCCGATGGGCATCGTCACCCGCACCGTGCGCGCGCTGACCGGCGACATCCTCTCGCAGGATTTCGTCGAGGCATTGCGCGCCAAGGGCCTGCGCGAACTCGATGTGTTCAAGCATGTCATCAAGAACGCGGCGCCGACCGCGATGGCCGTCATGGGGCTTCAGTTGGGTTACATGCTGGGCGGATCGATCCTGATCGAGACCGTGTTCTCCTGGCCGGGTTCGGGCCTGCTGCTCAATTCCGCGATCTTCCAGCGCGACCTGCCGCTGCTGCAGGGCACGATCCTGGTGCTGGCGCTGTTCTTCGTGCTCTTGAACCTGCTGGTCGACGTGGCGCAGGCCGCGATCGATCCGCGCATCAAGCGGGGCTAGTGCGATGAGCGCCGTATCCGATCTCGCGCTGCAAGCCGCTCCCGCCACCAAGGCGCGGGGCTATTGGGCCACCGTCTGCCGCCGCATCGTCCGCGACAAGGTGTCGATGGCCTGCGCGCTGATCCTCATCCTGATTTTTGCTTCGGCACTGTTTGCACCGTGGCTGGGGCTTGCCGATCCCTATCAGGGCTCGATGATCCGCAGGCTGCGCCCCATCGGCACGGCGAACTATCCGCTCGGCACCGACGAACTCGGCCGCGACATGCTGGCCCGGCTGGTCTACGGCGGAAGACTGTCGCTGATCATCGGCATCCTGCCGGTCATCCTCGCCTTTGTGATCGGCACGTCGCTCGGGCTTATCGCGGGTTACGTCGGCGGCCGCATCAACACCGCGATCATGCGCACGGTCGACGTGTTCTACGCCTTCCCCTCGGTGCTGCTGGCGATCGCGATCTCAGGCGCGCTCGGCGCCGGCATCGTCAACTCGATCGTGTCGCTGACCATCGTGTTCGTGCCGCAGATTACCCGTGTCGCGGAGAGCGTCACCACGGGCGTGCGTAACATGGATTTCGTCGAGGCCGCGCGCGCTTCCGGCGCAGGGCCTTTCACCATCATGCGCGTGCACATGCTCGGCAATGTGCTGGGGCCGATCTTCGTCTACGCCACCGGCCTGATTTCGGTGTCGATGATCCTCGCCGCCGGCCTCTCTTTTCTCGGCCTCGGCACCAAGCCGCCGGAGCCGGAATGGGGTCTGATGCTGAACACTCTGCGCACCGCGATCTACGTCAATCCGTCCGTCGCGGCGCTGCCGGGCGTGATGATCTTTGCGGTGTCGATCTGCTTCAACCTGTTGAGCGACGGCCTGCGAAGCGCGATGGATATCAGGAACTGAGATGAAGTGGTTTGCGCCGACTGATGCGGCATCGACGGTCCACCTCTCCCCCTGTGGGAGAGGTCGGAACGCATCGCTAGATGCGTTCCGGGTGAGGGATTACGCTCTATCGAGGGACCTCAACCCCTCAACCGGTGCTGCGCGCCGACCTCTGCCAAAGGGAGAGGTGTAATGAGCGTGACCGAGACCGCGGTGGACATGCTGGAGCCGGTGGAAGATCGCGGCGGCGCGGCGCAACCGCTGCTGCAGGTCACCGGCCTCACGAAACATTTCCCTGTCCGCGGCGAGTTGTTCAGCGCGCGCAAGACCGTGCGCGCGGTGGACGACGTCTCCTTCACCGTGCTGAAGGGCGAAACGGTCGGCATCGTCGGCGAATCCGGTTGCGGCAAGTCCACCACCGCGCGGCTCCTGATGCACCTGATGAAGCGCGATGCCGGCGACATCGTCTATGACGGCATGCAGGTCGGCCGCGCGCTGTCGCTGCGTGAACTGCGCCGTGGCATGCAGATGGTGTTCCAGGACAGCTACGCCTCGCTCAACCCGCGCCTGACCATCGAGGAATCCATCGCCTTCGGCCCGAAGGTGCATGGGATGGCCGACCAGGCGGCGCGGCAGCTGGCGCGAGAGCTGCTCGGCAAGGTGGGCCTGCGGCCGGAAAACTTCGCCAACCGCTATCCGCACGAGATTTCCGGCGGCCAGCGCCAGCGCGTCAACATCGCCCGTGCGCTCGCGCTGTCGCCGCGGCTGGTGATCCTGGATGAGGCCGTCTCTGCGCTCGACAAGTCGGTCGAAGCGCAGGTGCTCAATTTGCTGGCCGACCTCAAGCGCGAATTCGGTCTCACCTATCTCTTCATCAGCCACGATCTCAACGTCGTGCGCTATATCAGCGACCGCGTGCTGGTGATGTATCTCGGTGAAGTCGTCGAGCTCGGCCCCGTCGACAAGGTGTGGGACCAGCCGGCCCATCCCTATACCCGCGCGCTGCTGGCGGCGATGCCGTCATCCGATCCCGATAACCGCACCGAGACGCCGCCGATCTCCGGCGATCCGCCGAACCCGATCGATCCGCCGTCGGGCTGCCGCTTCCACACAAGATGCCCGTTTGCGGAGCCGCTCTGCGCAAATGCCACGCCAAAGCTCACCGCCGTCGATACAATGGGCCATGAAGCGGCGTGCTACATGGCCATTCCCGGGTCAGGGCACAGCCGCGCGCCAGCTGCATGATCCGAAAAAGTGGGCACCGGTTTTTCGAAAAGATCATGCAGAGAAAATAACGTGGGAGCGA
This sequence comes from Bradyrhizobium sp., assembly GCA_021732175.1. Taxonomy (GTDB): domain Bacteria; phylum Pseudomonadota; class Alphaproteobacteria; order Rhizobiales; family Xanthobacteraceae; genus Bradyrhizobium. Next base: position 421 of record JAKFVP010000528.1, on the reverse strand, counting down.
ACGCCGCATGACCAAACCGACACCGAAAGAAATCAAGGCGATGGCCGACGTGGCCGACGTGCCCGTCGACAATGACGTTGCCGCGCGCATTGCCAATTCCATCGGGCCGGCCTTCGAAGGCTTTGCCCCGGTTTCCGGCACGCTGCCGTTCGACCTCGAACCCGCGACGTTCCTGCTCGTTCACGCCCCGAAGGTGACGAAATGAGCGGCGAGCCGGCGCTGATGTCGCTGACGGCGGTTGCGAACGCAATCGCCGCAAAGCAGCTTTCCTCGCGCGAGGTGACGCAATCCCTTCTCGACCGCATCGCGAAATGGAATCCCAAGCTCAACGCCTTCATGTCGATCGAGGCCGACGATGCGCTGAAGGCGGCCGACGCGGCTGACGCTGCGCTTTCGAAAGGCGGGCCCAAGGGGCCGCCTT
>JAKFVP010000529.1 GCA_021732175.1 Bradyrhizobium sp. | reverse complement strand
TCTGCAGGAAGTAGCGGATGCTGGCGCGCGAGGTTAGGGCGGAAAAGAGGCCTCGCTTCCATATCGGCAATGTCAGCAAGGAATGCAGCCAGGGCATTGCGCGCGTCTTGCCCGGCTTCTCTGCCGCGCGAGCGGCACGCCGGTCAAAGCCCGTCGGGCTGATCAGCGTGACCGAGCGGAACGACTCGGGCGCCTCCGTGGCGGCACGAGCGGCAAATTCGCAGCCGAGCGACAAGGCGACCATGTCGGCCTTCGCGCCATGGCGCTGCTGGACGAAATGGGCAAGGCCGTGCACGGCATCGGTCATCAGGCGCGGCGTGTATGGGCGTTCGCTGCGATCGGACAGGCCGAAGCCCGGCAAGTCGAGGGCATAGACCGGGCGCATTTTTCGATAGTGCTCGAACAGCGGCTCCATCTCGTAGGCCGTCGCCGCCGCATTGACGCTGTGGATCAGCAGCAAAGGCGGCAGGGTCGCGCCGGGGGGGACGGCGCTGTAGCAAGCGACCCGGCCGACGCCGGGATCGTTGAGTTCGAAACGGTCCGCCGCCAGGGGTGGCGGCATCGCCTGCTGCATGCTCGTGCCTCAATTGATGGCCGCAAGGACTTGGCCTCGGCCAAGGGGCGGTGTACAGAATGACAAGCTAGCTTGTCACCAACAAGTGAAAACGCAAGTTGACTGTTCGTTCCAATAAGCCGGTTCTGGACGTGCTGTCGGGCAACCGGCAGGCTTCCCCGCCGGTTTGGATGATGCGGCAGGCCGGCCGCTATCTCCCTGAATACCGGGAGGTTCGCGCCAGGGCGGGCGGCTTTCTCAACCTGTGCTTCACGCCAGAACTCGCCGCCGAAGTCACCCTGCAGCCGATCCGGCGCTTCGGCTTCGATGCGGCGATCCTGTTCTCCGACATCCTCGTCGTCCCGCATGCGCTCGGCCGCTCCGTCCGTTTCGAAGCAGGCGAAGGGCCGCGGCTCGATCCGATCGAAACGGTTGCCGCGATCGACGCCCTGCCTACGCAAGCCGACGCTGCGATCTTCGCGCCCGTCTATGAGACGCTGCGACGCGTCAAGCAGGAGCTCGACCCCGCCGTGACCCTGCTCGGCTTTTGCGGCGCGCCGTGGACGGTCGCGACCTACATGATCGCCGGACAGGGCACACCGGATCAGGCGCCGGCGCGCCTGTTCGCCTACCGCGAGCCCAACGCCTTCCAAAAACTGATAGATATCCTGATCGACGCTTCGATCGGCTATCTCTCCGCGCAGCTCGAAGCCGGCGCCGACGCCGTGCAGCTGTTCGACACCTGGGCCGGCACGTTGCCGCCCGAACAATTCTCGCGCTGGTCGGTCGAACCCGCGCAAAGGATCGTGTCAGGCATTCGCGCGCGAATTCCCGACGCCAGGATCATTGGCTTTCCGCGCGGCGCCGGCGCCCTGCTGCCGGACTTCGTCGAGCGCACCGGTATTGACGCCGTCAGCATCGACTGGGCGTCCGAGCCTGGACTGATGCGAGAGCGCGTGCAGTCGCGCGTCGCCCTGCAGGGCAACCTCGATCCGCTGGCGCTGATCGCCGGCGGCGATGCACTCGACCGCGCGGTCGACGGCGTGTTGTCGAACTATGCCGACGGCAGGTTGATCTTCAACCTCGGCCACGGCATCCAGCCGGAAACGCCGATTGCGCATGTCGAGCGCATGGTGCAGCGGGTTCGCGATTATCGCGGCTGATCAGCCGGCCGCGACATGCGCCTGCACGGCGCGGGACAGCCGCGCCGCGTCGGCATAGGGCAATGCCACATAGCGCGCGTGCATCGCGATGGCAAGCTTTTCAGCGCTGGCCTGCGGGCGCGGCGACGTATCCACCAACACGACTTGTATCCCGGTCGCGCCGAGTTGCCTGGCCGCCTCGTGCGCCTCAGCCTCCGCCACCGCACGGCCGCCCTGACCGTCGCGGCTTACATTGGCGCGACCGTCCGTCATCAGCACGATGGTAGGCGACTGGCCCTTGCTGCGAATGGCCAGCGCGAGCTTTGCCGCGGCGTCAATCGCTTTCGACAATGGCGTGCCGCCGCCGCCGGGCAGCGCGGCAAGCGACCGTTTCGCGCGCGTCAGCGAGCGCGTCGGCGGCAGCAATAACTCCGCGCTTGTGCCGCGAAACGCGATCAGCGCCACTTCGTCGCGGCGGATGTAGCAATCGGCCAGCATCAGCTCGACCGCGCCCTTGACTTCCGCGAGGCGCTGCAATGCGGATGAGCCGGAGGCATCGACCACGAAGATCGTCGATGTCGCGCTACGCTGACGGAATCGCGTGATGCGGAAATCGTCTTTTTCGATCAACAGCCGCGATCGACCCGTCGCGGCGTCGGTCGACGCGCCTTTGGCCTTGCGTCGCAGCGGTTGCCAGGGTGCGGCGACGCGCAAGGTTTCGAGCACGTTTAGCCTGGCGCCCGCACGCAGTTCCCCGCGCCGCACGCCGATCGGGCGCCCACGCCGCGGATCGTTGCGTGTCATGCCCTGCTTGCCCGACGTTGCGCTGCGGCGCCGGTTCAGTGTTTGATCCTGTATCTGCTTCAGAATGTCGGGCGGGATCGCGGCCTGCGCCGCTTCCAGGATGACCTCGTCGAGCGGCGTGTGATCCTCGCGATCCCGGTCACTTTGCGCGGAATCGTCAGGCTCTTGCTGCTGCGTGTCCTGCTGCTCCGCCGGAGCCGGCAACATCGTGGCACGGGGCGCAAGCACCAGCCGCGCCGCCGCTTCCACGTCCTCGCGGCGCACCGCAGCCTCGCCCGCCAGCGCCGCGACGGCCCGCGCCGCGCGGACCGCGAGCAGCGGGGCGCGGAGCGACGTGATGCCGAGCGACACCGCCGTGACGCACAGCGTCTCCACGAATTCATCGCCGATAGTCACCTCGGGCAACTTGCCCCGTGCGGCCTGAACGTCTTCTGCATCGTACGATGCAGCTGTGAGATCGGCTTGCGACAAGCCGCCGAGCTCGATCGAAAACGCCAGACGATCGCGCAGCGACCACGCCGCCTCCTCATCATCAATGCCCTCGTCGAGGGCGATGACCGCAAAGGCCGACGGCAGCCGGAGCGACAACCCGTCGCGCTCGACGATCACTTCATGCGCGTCGAGCACCGCATTGAGATGCGCAATGGTCGACGCCTCCAGCCGTTCGGCCATGACGGCGAGCAGAACGCCGCCATCGATTTCAGCAAGCAAGCCACGCTCGACTATTGGCCGGCCAGATTGCAGCGTGGCAGTGAGGTCGATACCGCCGAGCAACCCGCCGTCCGAGATCGCAGGCGGAAGTTTCCGGATCGACATCGTGACCGGCAGGCAGTTTCGAAACACTTCGAGCCAACGGTCGCGGGCCGGCCCTGCACCACCGCGAACGCGGACGCCGCCGAGGCCGACGGGATAGAGCGCAGTCAGGGCGGCGGCGAGAATGGCGTCGGACCAGATCGCAGCCCCCTCGTTCATGGCGCAAAACACTCCGCCAGCGCGCGCTCGACCCGCACGGTCGAGCCGGAATCATCCAGCGGATTGCGCCGCAGACGGTGCCGCAGCGCCAGCGGCGCGACCCGTTTCAAATGCGCCTCGCCAACGGCCTTCGCGCCTTCGATCGCAGCCAGCGCTCGCGCCCCCCGCACCAAGGTCAGCTCGCCGCGCAAACCGTCGGTCCCAAGCGTCATGCAGAGCTGCGCGGCCTTGGTCAGCAACGCGTCGGCAACCGCAACACTGCCCAGCCGCTCGCGTGCCGCCGTGATGCGCTTGCGCTGCTTGGCGTCTTCCTTGGCCCACTCGGCGACGAATCCGGCCGGGTCGTTCTCGAACGCGTCACGCCGCTTCACCACCTCGACCCGGGTCGGCAGATCCTCGGGCGTTTTCACCTCGATCGAAAGCCCGAAACGATCGAGCAACTGCGGACGCAACTCGCCTTCCTCAGGATTTCCCGTTCCGACCAGCACGATGCGCGCGGGATGGCGAATGCTCAGGCCGTCGCGCTCCACCACGTTCTCGCCGGACGCCGCAACATCGAGCAGGAGATCGACGAGATGATCTTCGAGCAGATTCACTTCGTCAATGTAGAGAAAACCGCGATTGGCCCGCGCCAGCAGCCCGGGCTCGAAGGATTTCTCGCCATGCGCCAGCGCGCGCTCGAGATTGAGGGCGCCGACGACGCGGTCTTCGGTGGCGCCGAGCGGAAGATCCACGACCGGCACCGGCACCTGATGCGCCTTTGCCTTGCCCTTTGAAGGCTTGCGGCATTCCGCGCATTGCGCGGCCTTGTCGTCGGGGTCGCATTGATAGGGACAGCCCGCGACCGCGTTCATTTTCGGCAGCAATGCCGCCAGCGCACGCACCGCCGTCGATTTTCCCGACCCGCGATCTCCAAAGGCCAGGACGCCGCCGATCTTCGGATCGACCGCCGCGATCATCAAGGCGAGCTTCATCTCGTCCTGACCAACAATCGCGGAAAATGGGAAGGCCGTTGCCATCGCTCAAAAATCCTCCGGCCGGGTGCGCGCAATGATCTCCGCGGCGCCCTTGTCGAGAAGATCGAGGCCAACGGCGCGGCCGAGCTCGCGGGGCCGCGTGGCAGCACCACTGCGAGCTACTTCAATGAAGCGGCCGCCCTCTTCGTCCAGCACAGACGCCACCAGGTCCATGCGATCGCCCTCGAGAGTGGCATGGGCCGCCATCGGCGAATTGCAGTGGCCATCGAGCACCCAGAGCACCTCGCGCTCCGCCTCGGCGCGCAGCCGCGTCGGTTCGTCGTCGATCTTGCCGAGACGGTCGCGGCTCAACCAATCCCGCTCGACACACTCGACCGCGACGATGCCCTGGCCAACCGCGGGCAACATCTCGCTGACCTTGAAATCGTGAGCGATGCGCGCCGCAAGCCCGATGCGCTCCAGCCCAGACCGCGCCACAACTAGCGCATCGGCCGGCCCCACTTCACTCCCACTGGCGAGCTTTTGCCTGTCGCCGCGGTCAAGCTTCGCGATCCGCGTGTCGGCCGCACCGCGAAAATGAATGACGGTGGCCTCGGGAAACAGCCGCCGCAAATAGGCCGCACGGCGCACCGCATTGGTGCCGATCTTGAAGTTCTTTCCCTTGGCGACTAAAAGCTGCTCCAGCGTGACGCCGGGCCGCAGCACCAGGCTGTCATTGGCGGCATCGCGCGGCAACGTCGCGGCGATGATCAGCCCCGGCGTCTCTTCATTGCCCGGCATGTCCTTGAGCGAGTGCATGGCGGCGTCGAGCTCGCCCTCGCGCATGGCACCGCGGATCTCGGCGACAAAGGCGCCGCCCTTGCCGCCATGGCGCAACAATTTGCTGGTCTGGTCCCGATCGCCCTTCGTCTCGAACTTGACGATGTCGACGCGCAAGTCCGGCATGGCCGCACCAAGTAACCGCGCGATTTCCTCCGTCTGCGCCAGCGCCATCGTGCTCTTGCGCGTCCCGATCCGAAGGCCTTTCCCCGACATTCGCACTCCAACTGGCGAGATTGGAGCGGACGGTAGTTGAAACGCAGCACCGCGGTCAACTCCGCCGGGTCGGCGGCGACCGCCCGGCAGAGCGAAAGGCGGCCTCGCCGCACTGCAACGCCAACGCGCTATTCGCCGAGTTCCGTCAGCTCGTCGAGCGCCACGATCGCATCGGAAAAGTCGTCATCGCGGAAGTAGATACTGCGCGTCACGATCACGGCAATGCCGGCCTGCGCCGCCGACTGCAGGCCGTTGCAGGAGTCTTCAAAGGCCAGGCACTCGGCTGCCGGCAGGTCGAGCCGGCGCAAGACTTCGAGATAGACGTCCGGCGCCGGCTTCTTGCTGTTGACCTCATCGCCAGCCACTATGGCTTCGAACATGTCCGGCCACTCGCGGCCGACGGCGATCGAAAGCAGCGCATCGATATTCGCGCGCGATGTCGTCGTCGCGATCGCGAGTCGCTGTCCGCGGCCGTGTGCCGTGGCAAGCAACCCGGCCACACCCGGCCGCAACGGACAGCCGCCTAGCGCGATCAGCTCGACATAGCGATCGGTCTTGATGCGATGCAACTCGGCGACCTCATCATCCGACAGCAAAGGCGGCCCCGGCCGCATGCTGTCGAAAGCGCGGATGCGTTCCTTGCCGCCCGCGACCTGAAGCAGCTCCTTGTAGACCGTCCTCCCCCAACACCAGTCGAGACCGGCCTTGACGAAGGCTTCATTGAACGCCTGGCGATGCACTTCCTCGGTTTCCGCCAGCGTACCGTCGACGTCGAAGATCAGCGCTGCCGCTTGCCGCAGCGCGTGCCTTGAATAGTCAAGCCGCACTGCGGCGGGGGACAGGTTCACGTTCATGTCGCCTTCCCGTTGGCGCCGCCGGAAAATACCCGGCTCGCCAGCACGTCACCGGCTTCGATCGACATGACGTCGTCGCCGGTGAGGACGCGGTCAAGGTCCGACACCAGCCGGTTGGCCTGGCGTAGGCGAATCCTGTCCAGCGCATTGCGGATCGACCGCGCGTTCGAGAATAGTGGCTGCGTCTTGCGCACAGCGATGTAGCGGACAAAGGCGTCGCGAGCTTCGGGAGAGAAGCGATAATTCTGCTCCTGCAGCATCAATTCTGCGATCGCGAGCAGTTCCGGATCGGAATAATCAGGAAAATCGATATGGTGTGCAATGCGGGAGCGGAAGCCCGGATTGCTCTGGAAGAATTTTTCCATCCGCTCGCCATAGCCAGCGAGGATGACGACCAGGTCTTCGCGCTGCGACTCCATGATCTGCAAGAGAATTTCGATCGACTCCTGGCCATAGTCGCGCTCGTTCTCCGGGCGGTATAGGTAATACGCCTCGTCGATGAACAGCACGCCGCCCATCGCTTTCTTCAGTATCTCCTTGGTCTTGGGCGCCGTGTGGCCGATGTATTGACCGACGAGATCGTCGCGGGTGACATTGATGACGTGACCGCGGCGAACGAAGCCGAGCTTGTGCAGGATTCCGGCCATGCGCATGGCGACCGTCGTCTTGCCGGTGCCGGGATTTCCGGTGAACGACATGTGCAGTGTCGGAAACGTGGTCGCGAGCGCCATCTTCTGCCTGATGCGCTCGACCAGCAGCAGCGAAGCAATCTCGCGGATCCGCGTCTTCACGGGCACGAGCCCGATCAGCTCCCCGTCGAGTTGTTCCAGCACCGGCGCAATCGCAACCGCGTCGAACTCCTTGCGCAGGTCGATCGACGAAATCGGCGGCTCGCCCGGGGCGTCCCTTTTTGGCTGCTGTTGCGGAGCCTGCGTCATGGGCCTCTCCTTACGATGACCCGATCACGCCTCGCCCGCGTAACGCGAGCCTTCCGGCCGGTCGACGGAATAGGCCCTCGTCGTGTAGCGGATGCTACGGCCGTCAACCTCCTGCCGTTCCAGCCGGAAGCCAGGCTCCTCCGCCGGCCGGTTGACGATGAAGGACAGACGGACCGACTCCCAGCCGTGCGAAGAATCGAATCCGCTCATGCGGATGTAGCGGTCGCCATAAACGCGACGACACTCCGCCAGTTCCTTCATGATCCCTGCGGCGTCGCGCAGGTCGAACATCGGCAACCCCCACATTTCCCAGTAGGTATTGCGCGGGTGCGGATCATCGGTGAACTCAATGTTCACCGCCCAGCCTTTTTCAAGGCAATACTGGACCTGCGCGGTGATCTGATCGTCGGTCAGATCGGGAAGAAAGGAAAAGCAGCCCTGGGTCACTCGCATCGTCGTTCTCCTGTTGCTTCCGTCACATGACGGGCGTTGCGGTCGGAACGAAGTCCGGCGAGTCCGTGGACTCGTAGTTGAACGTCACGTCCTTCCAGACCTCCAGCGCATCGCGCAGCGGCGTGCAGGTTTGCGCCGCCTTGGCGAGGATTTCCGGTCCCTCGTGGACATAGTCGCGGCCTTCGTTACGCGCGAGGATCATTGCTTCCAGTGCGACCCGGTTGGCGGTGGCGCCGGCCTGGATTCCCTTGGGATGGCCAATGGTGCCGCCGCCGAACTGCAGCACGACGTCCTCGCCGAGGTGGTCGAGCAACTGGTGCATCTGTCCGGCATGGATGCCGCCGGACGCCACCGGCATCAGCTTGTTGAGGCTCGCCCATTGCTGATCGAAGAACACGCCGTGTTCGAGCGTCATCGGATTGAAGTCTTCGCGGCAGATGTCGTAGTAGCCGCGCGTGGTTGCGGGATCGCCCTCAAGCTTGCCGACCACCGTGCCGGCGTGGATGTGATCGACGCCTGCAAGGCGCATCCATTTCGCGATCACGCGAAACGAGACGCCGTGCAGGCGCTGGCGTGTATAGGTCGAATGGCCGGCGCGATGCAGATGCAGGATCATGTCGTGCCGGCGCGCCCATTTCGCCATCGACTGAATAGCCGTGTAGCCGATCACGAGATCGATCATGATGATGACCGAGCCAAGCTGCTTGGCGAAGTCGGCGCGCTCGTACATGTCCTCCATAGTCGCAGCGGTCACGTTAAGGTACGTGCCCTTGACCTCACCGGTCGCTGCCTGCGCGCGATTGACACCCTCCATGCAATACAGGAAGCGGTCGCGCCAATGCATGAAGGGCTGAGAGTTGATGTTCTCGTCGTCCTTGCAGAAGTCGAGACCACCCTTCAGCGCCTCGTAGACCACGCGGCCATAATTGCGGCCGGACAGGCCGAGCTTGGGCTTCACTGTGGCGCCGAGCAGCGGCCGGCCGAATTTGTCGAGGCGTTCGCGCTCGACCACGATACCGGTCGCCGGGCCCTGGAACGTCTTCACATAGGCGACCGGCAGTCGCATGTCTTCAAGCCGCAGCGCTTTCAACGGCTTGAACCCGAACACGTTACCGATGATCGACGCGGTGAGATTGGCGATCGAGCCCGGCTCGAACAGGTCGAGATCGTAGGCGATGTAAGCAAAATAGCTGCCCGGCGAATTCGGAACGGCGGCAACCCGATAGCACTTGGCGCGGTACTTCTCCGCAGCCGTCAAACGGTCGGTCCACACCACCGTCCAGGTCGCGGTCGAGGATTCGCCGGCGACCGCAGCACAAGCCTCGGTCGGATCGACGCCGTCCTGCGGTGTGACACGGAACAAGGCAATGACATCGGTATCCTTGGGCTGGTAGTCCGGCTCCCAATAGCCCATGCGCTTGTATTCCATGACGCCCGACTTGTAGCGATCCTTGCCGCGGACGGTTATCGATTGCTCATTCATGGTGATCTCCCTTCAGTAATTGGCCGTCAGGCCGCGGCGTTCATGCCCTTGATCTCAGGGTCGAGCGCGCCGGACTTGTAGCGCTTCGCCATCTCGGCAAGCGGCATCACCTTGATCCGCGATGCATTGCCTGCGGTACCGAATTGCTCGAACCGCTCGCGGCACAGCTCGCGCATCGTATCCATGGCGGGCTTCAGGAATTTGCGCTGATCGAACTCGTTACGGGCCTGTGTTGAGACCTTGCGGAACACGGCTGTCATGGCGAGCCGGCAGTCAGTGTCGATGTTGACCTTGCGAACGCCGTGCTTGATGCCGCGCGCAATCTCTTCGACGGGAACGCCCCAGGTTTGCGGCATCTCTCCGCCGAACTCATTGAACATGTCTTGCAGTGCCTGCGGCACCGACGAGGAGCCATGCATCACGAGGTGCGTATCGGGTAATCTGCGATAGATCTCCTCGACCACCCGCATGGCCAGGATTTCGCCGTCCGGCTTGCGGGTGAATTTATAGGCGCCGTGCGAGGTGCCCATCGCAATCGCAAGCGCATCGACCTTGGTGGCACGGACGAAGTCGACGGCCTGGTCGGGATCGGTGAGCAGCTGGTCGTGACTGAGCGCGCCTTCCGCGCCGTGACCGTCTTCCTTCTCGCCGCTTCCGTGCTCCAGCGAGCCGAGCACGCCAAGTTCTCCTTCGACCGACGCGCCAATCCAGTGCGCCATCCTAGCGACGCGACGGGTGATATCGACGTTATAGTCGTAGTCGGCGACCGTCTTGGCATCGGCCTTCAACGAGCCGTCCATCATGACCGACGTAAAGCCGTGCTGGATCGCGGTGGCGCAGGTGGCTTCGTCATTGCCGTGATCCTGATGCAGGCACAGCGGGATATGGGGATACATCTCCGTCAACGCGTCGATCATGCGGCTCAGCATGATGTCCCCGGCATAACTGCGGGCACCGCGCGAGGCCTGCATGATGACGGGAGCGTCGACCGCGGCCGCCGCTTCCATGATTGCAAGCCCCTGCTCCATGTTGTTGATGTTAAACGCAGGTACGCCATAGCCTCGTTCGGCGGCATGATCGAGCAACTGTCGGAGCGTAATCTTCGCCATCGCTGCCTCCTTTAGCCCGCCCGCGCGCGTTCGATGGTTCGAATCGCCGCTTCCGCAACCGCCGCGGGCGTGATGCCGAACTCCCGATACAGCGTCTCGGCGGGGGCGGAGGCGCCAAAACCGTTCATGCCGACGAATTCACCGGCTTCGCCGAGCCATCGTGCCCACCCGCCTTCGACCGCAGCTTCGACGCCGACGCGCGGCGCGCGGCCCAGCACGTCGCGCTGATAGTCGCGGGACTGCCGGCGGAACAATTCGAAACACGGCGCCGACACCACGGCGGCAGCGACGCCCTGCTCTTCCAGCAGCTTCGCGGCCGCGAGCGAGATCGACACCTCCGAACCAGTGGCGATCAGCGTGACGTCGCGCGGAACATTGGGCTCGACGACGACATAAGCGCCCGCGGCGACCATGTTGGTATCCGCTGCATGGTGACGGAACGACGGCAGCGCCTGCCGCGACAGGCAAAGGATCGAGGGCGATGCTTCCGCGCGCAGTGCGCAGTCCCATGCCTCCGCGGTCTCAACCGCATCCGCCGGACGAAATACCAGCAGATTTGGAATGGCGCGAAGCGAAGCCAGGTGTTCCACAGGCTGATGGGTCGGCCCGTCCTCGCCGAGGCCGATCGAGTCGTGCGTCATCACATGAATGGCGCGCACGCCCATCAGGGCGGCGAGCCGGATCGCAGGCCGGCTGTAGTCGGCGAAACTCAGGAACGTGCCGCCATAGGGAATGAAGCCGCCATGCAGGGCAATCCCGTTCATCGCCGCCGCCATGGCGTGCTCGCGAATGCCGTAATGGATATAGCTGCCGTCGAACGCGGCCGGCCCAGCCGGCTTCTGCACCGATGCCTTGGTCAGGTTCGAATGCGTCAAGTCGGCCGAGCCACCCAGCAGATTGGGGAGCACCTCCGCGATAGCGTCGATGACGCGCTGGGACGCCTGCCGGGTGGCGATATTGGGGCGCTCTTCGCCGAAGCGGGCGCAAAGGTTGTTGATCGTCTCGGCGTAGCTGCGTGGCAGCTTCTTGTTCAAGGCATCATGAAACGGAGAGCGTCCGCCGACGCAGGCGCGGCGCGAACGTTCGATCCAGCTCCGGCGCGCCGCGTATCCACGCGAGCCGGCCACCAGCCATTTGTCGAGCACTGCCGCTGGTACTTGGAAGGGCTCGTGCGGCCAGTCGAGCGCCGCGCGTGCGGCGGCAACCTCATCGGCACCGAGCGGCGCGCCATGCACTTTCTCGCTGCCTTGCCGGTTCGGTGCGCCGAACCCGATGACCGTGCGGCAAGCAATCAGCGACGGCCGATCGCTGGCGCGCGCCGCTGCAATCGCCGCGGCGATGGCCTGCGGATCGTGTCCATCGATGCGGCAGACGTCCCAGCCCGACGC
>JAKFVP010000333.1 GCA_021732175.1 Bradyrhizobium sp. | reverse complement strand
CATGCCGCGGCGTTCCTTCACGAGGCCGCGATCGACGCGCTGGTGAAGGATTCCTACGCCTGGTTCCGCGGCCTCGTGAAGGAACGCCGCGGCATGGATGATGCGCAGATCGAGAAAGTCGCCGACGGGCGCGTCTTCACCGGCCGCCAGGCGGTCGAACTGAAGCTGATCGATGCGCTCGGCGACGAGAAGGCCGCCGTCGCATGGCTCGAGGCAAACAAGAATATCAAGAAGGGCCTGCCGGTGCGCGACTACAAGCTCTCACCCCGCTTCGGCGACCTGACTTTCCTGCGCACGGCGGTCTCGATCACCCTCGATGCGGTCGGCCTGTCCAGCATCGCGCGCCACGTCGAGCAGTCCGGCGTCGGCCAGGCCGTGGACCGCCTGGCGATGGACGGCATGCTGGCGCTCTGGCACCCCGCCGCCTCGAACTGAGGGGGCAAATCCGCCTCCTCCCGCGATGCACTCGCATTGCTTGTATTGTGACAGGACCCGCCCGGGCCCTTTGTCACGCCGTTTCCAGGCGCCCAAATTTCATTTAGCGTCTTGACAGTTCAAGGTATTTTCACGGAAATGGATGACGGAAACGGCCCCGGACGCATTCACCGATGATCAAATCCGAACTCGTTCAGCGCATCGCCGAGCACAACCCGCATCTCTATCAGCGGGATGTGGAGAACATCGTCAACGCGATCCTCGATGAAATCGTGGCTGCGCTGGCGCGCGGCGACCGCGTCGAGCTGCGTGGTTTCGGCGCTTTCTCGGTCAAGCACCGCCCGGCGCGGGCAGGGCGCAATCCGCGTACCGGCGCCCACGTGCCGGTCGACCAGAAGAGCGTGCCGTTCTTCAAGACCGGCAAGGAAATGCGCGAGCGGCTGAACCGCGACAGCGCCGAATCCGGCGCTTGAGCTTTTTCTGCCGGCTTTGCGGGCGAACGGCGGCCTTGCCGTATCAGTGGAAAAGGGCGTAATTCCCGGCCTCGATTCTGACGGGAGATGGTCATGCGAAAATTCCTCACCGCGCTGGTCGTCATTCCCCTTGGCATCTTCTTTGTCATCTTCGCGGTCGCCAATCGCCATCTGGTGACGGTCTCCTTCGACCCCTTCAATTCGGTGACGCCGACGGTGGCGATCACGTTGCCGCTGTTCGTGGTGATCATCGCGGTGGCCATGCTCGGTGTCCTGGCCGGCGGCATGGCGACCTGGTTCCGGCAGGGGCGTTTCCGCCGCGCTGCCCGCCAGAGCGAAGCCGAGGCCCGCCAGGTGCGGTCGGAACTGGCCGATCTGCGCACCCAGGCCGCCCGGGAACAGCGCTTTGCCGCCCTTCCGCAGGGCGGCATTTACGGGTCCGCCGGGCGAGACAAGCGGGGCGCGACGTTGTAGAACCCGCCCCGTCAGCCTGCCGAAATTTCAGTCATTTTGCGGCCCGAAGGAACCATGTCCCTGCTCGTCAAGATTTGCGGCCTGTCCACGCGCGAGACGCTCGACGTCGCGCTGGAATCGGCTGCGGACATGGTCGGCTTCGTGTTCTTTCCGCCCTCGCCGCGGCATTTGTCGCTGGAGAAGGCGCGCGATCTCGGCCGGGCCGCCAAGGGCCGCGCCGTTAAGGTGGCGCTCACGGTCGATGCCGACGATGCGACATTCGAGAACATCATCGATGCCTTGAAGCCCGACATCCTGCAGATCCACGGCAAGGAGACCACCGCCCGGGTGCGTGACATCAAGCAGAAATTCGGCCTGCCCGTGATGAAGGCACTGCCGGTCGAGACATCAGCGGACCTTGCGGCGCTTCCGGGCTATGCCGCTGTTGCCGATCGCATCCTGTTCGATGCCCGTGCGCCCAAGGGCGCGACGCGGCCGGGCGGGTTAGGGGCAACCTTCGACTGGCATGTGCTGGAAAATCTCGATCTGAAACTGCCCTTCATGGTCTCGGGCGGGCTGCTTGCCGGAAATGTCGCCGAAGCTATCAGCGTCACGCGGGCCGGCGGCGTTGACGTGTCCTCGGGCGTGGAGAGCGCGCCGGGAATCAAGGACCCCGACATGATCCGCGACTTCATCCGCGCCGCGCGCGCCGCATCCCACTCTTCACCTCTCCCCGGTTACGGGGAGAGGTCGGATCGCGTGAGCGATCCGGGTGAGGGGCAGCCTCCGCGTGCTCAACTCTCGACGAATTTGAGGGGCTAGCCCCTCACCCCAACCCTCTCCCCGCAAGGGCGGGGAGAGGGAGTAAAAGGCCAACACAAGAATTGACGGTTCGATGAATCCAAGACTCCCCAACTCCTTCCGCAGCGGTCCCGACGAGCGCGGGCATTTCGGCAAATTCGGCGGCCGCTTTGTCGCGGAAACGCTGATGCCGCTGATCCTCGATCTCGAGAAGGCCTACGCCGTGGCCAAGGCCGATCCGGCGTTCCACGCCGAGATGAAGGGCTACCTCAAGGACTATGTCGGCCGGCCCTCGCCGCTCTATTTCGCCGAACGTCTCACCGAGCATCTCGGCGGCGCGAAGATTTATCTGAAGCGCGAAGAGCTCAACCACACCGGCTCGCACAAGGTGAACAACGTGCTCGGCCAGATCATGGTCGCGCGGCGCATGGGCAAGAAGCGCATCATCGCCGAGACCGGCGCCGGTCAGCATGGCGTTGCGACGGCAACGCTGTGCGCGCGCTTCGGCCTCGAATGCATCGTCTATATGGGCGCCGTCGACGTCGCGCGTCAGGCGCCGAACGTGTTCCGCATGGAGATGCTGGGCGCCAAGGTCATTCCGGTGCAGTCGGGCACACGCACGCTGAAGGACGCCATGAACGAGGCGCTGCGCGACTGGGTCACCAATGTGCACAACACCTTCTATTGCATCGGCACGGTGGCGGGTCCGCACCCCTATCCGATGATGGTGCGCGACTTCCAGTCGGTGATCGGCGACGAGACGAAGAAGCAGATGCAGGAGGCCGAGGGCCGCCTGCCGGATTCGCTGGTCGCCTGCATTGGCGGCGGCTCCAACGCGATGGGCCTGTTCCATCCCTTCCTCGACGATCCCTCCGTCGAAATTTTCGGCGTCGAAGCCGCCGGCCATGGCCTGACCCAGTTGCACGCCGCATCGATCGCCGGCGGCCGTCCGGGCGTGCTGCATGGCAATCGCACGTATCTCTTGATGGACGACGACGGCCAGATCCAGGATGCGCATTCGATCTCGGCGGGCCTCGACTATCCCGGCATTGGTCCGGAGCATTCCTGGCTGCACGAGACCGGCCGCGTGAAGTATCTTTCGGCGACCGATGACGAGGCGCTCGATGCCTTCATGCTGCTGTCGCGGCTGGAAGGCATTCCGCCGGCCCTTGAGCCCGCGCACGCCATCGCCAAGGTCAAGGAGCTCGCGCCACAGCGGCCGAAAGATCACCTGATGGTCGTCAATCTCTCCGGCCGCGGCGACAAGGACATCCCCCAGATCGCGGAAATTCTGAAGGGCAGGAAGCAGTGACCACCCGTATCGACACGCGCTTCGCTGAACTTGCGAAACAAGGCCGCTCGGCTTTCGTCACCTATGTGATGGCGGGCGATCCCGATCTCAAAACATCGCTTGATATCGTCAAGGCGCTGCCGAAGGCCGGCGCCGATGTCATCGAGCTCGGCATCCCCTTCACCGATCCGATGGCGGACGGGCCTTCGATCCAGGCTGCGGGCCTGCGTGCGCTCAAGGGCGGCATGACCCTGAAGAAGACGCTGGAGCTGGTGCGCGGCTTTCGCAAGGACGACAATGTCACGCCGCTGGTGCTGATGGGCTACTACAATCCGATCTACATCTACGGCGTCGACAAGTTTCTGGCCGACGCCAGGACGGCCGGCGTCGATGGTCTGATCATCGTCGACCTGCCGCCGGAGGAAGACGACGAGCTCTGCATCCCCGCGCTGAAGGCCGGTCTCAACTTCATTCGCCTGGCGACGCCGACCACCGACGACAAGCGCCTGCCTGCGGTGCTCGCGAACACGTCGGGCTTTGTCTACTACGTTTCCATCGCCGGCATCACCGGCGCCGCCGCGGCGGACTCGAAGGTCGTCGGTGAAGCCGTCGCGCGCATCAAGCGGCACACCAGGCTGCCGATCTGCGTCGGGTTCGGCATTCGCACGCCGGAGGCGGCGCGCGCCATTGCCGAGAAGGCCGACGGTTCGGTGGTCGGCACGGCGCTGGTCGATGCGTTGCAGGGCAGCCTCGATGCCGAGGGACGCGCCACGCCCAAGACGGTGACGGCGGTGGCGGATCTCGTGGCGGCTTTGGCGCAGGGCGTCCGGGGCGCGAAACAGGCGGCCGAATAGGCCATAGTTGCCTGCGAATCGGGCGTTAAGGGGCGGCTTGCCCGGGCGTTCCCGGGACGCCATATACTTCACTTGAGTGCGTTGCCCGCATTTCGGAGCGAACCATGAACTGGCTCACCAACGTCGTCCGGCCGAAAATCCGCAACATGCTGCGGCGTGAGACGCCGGAGAATCTGTGGATCAAGTGTCCGGATTCCGGGCAGCTCGTGTTCTACAAGGATGTCGAGGCCAACCAGTTCGTCATCCCCGGCTCCAATTATCACATGCGCATGGGCGCGGTAGCGCGGCTGAAGTCGATCTTCGACAACGAGACCTGGTACGACATCGCGCTGCCAGAGGTCGCCGCCGATCCGCTGAAATTCCGCGATGAGCGCAAATATGTCGACCGTCTCAAGGACGCCCGCGCCAAGACCGGGCTGAACGATGCGGTGAAGGTCGGCTACGGCAAGCTCGAAGGCGCAGCCGTCGTCGTCGCCGTGCAGGATTTCGATTTCATGGGCGGCTCGCTCGGCATGGCGGCGGGCGAAGCGATGGTGCGCGGCATGGAGCTCGCGCTGGAGAAGAAATCGCCGTTCATCGTATTTGCCGCGTCCGGCGGCGCGCGGATGCAGGAAGGCATTCTGTCGCTGATGCAGATGCCGCGCACGACCGTCGCAGTCCAGATGTTGCGTGAGGCAAAGCTGCCCTACATCGTGGTGCTGACCAACCCGACCACCGGCGGCGTCACCGCCTCCTACGCCATGCTGGGCGACGTCCACATTGCCGAGCCCGGCGCGCTGATCGGGTTTGCCGGCGCGCGCGTGATCGAGCAGACCATCCGCGAAAAACTGCCCGAGGGATTCCAGCGCGCCGAATATCTGCGCGACCACGGCATGGTCGACATGGTGATCCATCGCCACGAGATGCGCCCGACGCTGGCGCGGCTCTGTCGCCTGTTGATGAAGTCGCCGGCGGCGGAAGCCGAATCGAGGCCGGTAACGCAGGTCACCGATCCTGCTCAGATCGTAACGGCTCCGGAATCGGTGCCGGCTGCGCCGCACGCGTGAACGCGCCCGCGGCCAATCCCGTCTCACCGCTCGGCGAAGTGATCGAGCGGTTGTCGGCGCTGCACCCGGCCAAGATCGATCTTTCCCTCGACCGCATGCACGGCGTGCTGGAGCGGCTCGGTCATCCCGAACGAAAACTGCCGCCGGTGATCCATGTCGCCGGCACCAACGGCAAGGGCTCGACCATCGCTTACTTGCGAGCGATGCTGGAAGCTGCCGGCTATCGTGTCCACACCTTCACCTCGCCCTATCTGGTGCGCATCAATGAATGTTTTCGGCTCGGCCGCGCCGGGGGCGGCGTGCTTGTCAGCGACGCCGAACTGAAGGCGGCGCTGGAGCGCTGCGAGGCGGCCAATGCCGGCGCGCCGCTCACGGTGTTCGAGGGCAAGACCGCGGCCGCCTTCTGCCTGTTCGCCGACAACCCCGCCGATGTGCTGCTCCTGGAAGTGGGCCTCGGCGGCCGGCTGGATTCGACCAACGTGATCGAGAAGCCGCTGGCGAGCGTGATCACGCCGGTCAGCATGGATCATATGGAGTTTCTCGGTAACACGCTCGCGTCGATCGCGGGCGAGAAGGCCGGGATCATCAAGCGCGGCGTACCGGTGGTCTGCGCCGAGCAGGCCGATGAATCGATGGATGTGATCGAGGCACAGGCGCAGCGGATGCGCGCGCCGTTGTTTGCGGCGGGCCAGCAATGGCATGTCGGCGTCGAGCGCGGGCGTCTGGTCTATCAGGACGATCGCGGGTTGATGGATCTGGCCGCGCCAAAACTGTTCGGCCGGCACCAGTTCGACAATGCAGGTCTTGCGATTGCGACACTGCGCGCGACCGATGCTTTCAGGATCAGCAACGCCGCGTTCGAGGCCGGCATCCTCGGCGCCGAATGGCCGGCGCGGATGCAGCGGCTGTCGTCCGGACGGCTGATCGAAATGGCCCCTGCCGGCGCTGAGATCTGGCTCGACGGCGGCCACAATGCCGAAGGCGGCCGTGTCGCCGCCGCGGCGCTCGGCGATCTCGAGGAACGCGTGCCGCGCCAGCTCGTGATCATCGCGGGCATGATGGGCAGCAAGGACGCCGGCGGCTTCCTCGCCAATTTTGCCGGGCAAACCCGCCATATCATCGCGGTACCAATTCCGGACGCCGACAACGCGATGCCGCCGGATCGTCTCGCCGATGCTGCGCGCCAACTCGGCATGCGCGTGGAACTGGCCGATGGCGTCGAAGCGGCGCTGCGTTCGCTGTCCAGGCTCGCCTACGAAACGCCGCCGCGGATTCTGATCACCGGCTCGCTTTATCTTGCCGGCCCTGTGCTGGCGCTGAACGGCACGCCGCCGGCATAGGACTTTCAATGCGCTTTGCCGCCATCGCCGACGTGCACGGCAATCATCTCGCGCTGGAAGCCGTGCTCGCCGACATCAACGCGCTGGGCATTTCCGACATCGTCAATCTCGGCGACATGGCGAGCGGGCCGCTCGATGCTGGGCGCACCATGGACAGGCTGATGGCGATCGACGCGGTGCATGTCCGCGGCAATCATGACCGCTGGCTGATCGATCGGCCCCTCGAGAAGATGGGCGCGTGGGAGCGGCCTGCCTATCCGCAGCTCAACAGCACTCATCTCGACTGGCTGGGCAGGATACCGGCCACGCTTGTGTATCGCGATCAGGTATTCCTCTGTCACGCGACACCGAACGACGACAACGTCTATTGGCTGGATGCCGTGACACCGGAAGGCGCGGTGACGATCGCGCCGCTGGCTGCGATCGAGAAGGAGGCGGAAGGCATTGCGCAGAAGCTGATCCTGTGCGGCCACACCCATGTCGCGCGCGCGGTGCGGCTTCGCGACGGGCGCCTCGTCGTCAATCCCGGCAGCGTCGGCAGCCCCGGCTTTTCCTACAACGTTCCGCATTCGCATCGGATCGAAGCGGGAACGCCGGACGCGAGATATGCGATCCTGGAGCTGACGCCGGCAGGCTGGAGCGTCACCTTCCGCCACGTGCCCTACGACAACGAGGCGATGGCGGCACTGGCGCGGCGCAATGGCGATGCGGAGTTTGCCGCGGCGCTGGCAATGGGTTGGGTGAGTTAGCGCAAACAAAAACGGCCGGCTGACCCGGCCGGTTCGTCATTCATTCATCGAAGACGATCAGACGGCAGCGGAGATCCACTGCTGCAGCTTGGCCTTCGGCGCCGCGCCGACCTGGCGGGAGGCCATCTCGCCGCCCTTGAAGATCATCAGGGTCGGGATCGACATCACGCCATACTTCGAAGCGGTCTTCGGGCTCTCGTCGACATTGAGCTTCACGATCTTGACCTTTTCGCCCATCGCGCCTGCGATCTCGTCGAGCGCCGGTGCGATCATGCGACAGGGGCCACACCATTCGGCCCAGAAGTCGACCACGACGGGGCCGTTTGCCTTGAGCACTTCGGCTTCGAAATCGGCGTCAGAAACCTTGCCAACGGCCATGGGATACCTCGTTCGGTTACAGGATAGCGGGCGCGAGAATCGCACCCCAACAGGATGGGGTGAACCTATGAACGGCTTCTTGCCGGGTCAAGCAGGCTCACGCCGAGATGATAGGGATGCCAGTCCAGCGTCCAGCGCGGGGGCGGAAATCTCCATCAAATCAGGCGTTTCGGTCCAGAGCAGCGCCGCCCTGATGCCGTACTGGGGATAAAGGCGGGAAAGCACGGCCCGGTAGAGGGCAAGCTGCCGGACATAGCTCTCCGGGGCGTCCGCGGCCTCAACAGGCGGGGCGTGGTTCGTCTTGAAGTCCACGATCAGGATTTCGGTGGGGGTCACTACCAGGCGGTCGATCTGGCCGGACACCAGCCGCCCATCCAGGCGGCCGACAATTGGCACTTCGGCCCGGCTGCCTGACGCGAAGACGGCGGCGAAGCGCGGCTTCGAGATCAGCGCCAGCACCTTCTCGGCGAGCGCCTCGCGCTCGGCAGCGGTCCAGGTCTCCGCATTACGGGCGAGATAATTCAGCGCGAGATCGCGGCGGCGGTCCGCGGCGAGTTCCGGCAGCGATTGCAGCAGGCGATGCACCAGCACGCCGCGCTGCAGGGCGCGGGCGCGCAGCACCATGGATTCGCCCGACCGAACCTTCCTGCTCTGGTCCTCGCCGGGATCGGAGGGGCGCAGGCGCCGCTCGATCGGTTGCTCCGGCGCGGCCGGTGCGCGCAGCCAGTCCGGCAGCGTGACCGCCGGGCCTGCCTGCGCCGCCCACGCAAAGAGATCGCCTTCCGGCACCGCGTCCTCCTTCCGGGCGTAGCGCGTCACCTTGCCAAGCGCGGTCTCCGACGTCTCCATCTGCAGGCCCGAATTTTCCAGGCCGCGCATCACCAGGTCGTACCAGCAATTGGCGCGGATGCCGTTCATGTTGCCGGGCTGGCAGCCCGCGATGATCAGCCGGTCGGCGGCGCGCGTCATCGCGACATAGAGCAGCCGGCGATATTCGTCCTCGGTCTCGCCCAGCATCGCCTCGCGCGCGTCGGCCACCACGGGCGGATCTTCCGCCTTGCGTCCGGCCCACACCACGACCTCGCCGCCATCGCCGCGCGGCAGCTGGATCAGCCGCAGCCGCTGCGTGTCCGAGGGCGAAGTCGTGGTGTCCACCAGGAACACGACGGAGGCTTCCAGTCCCTTGGCGCCGTGCACCGTCATGACGCGGACCTCGTCGCGCGAAATCTCCATGTCGCGCTTCACCTCGGTGTCGGCGGCGCGCAGCCACGCCATGAAGCCCTGCAGCGAAGCGGGTGCCTTGCGCTCATAGCCGAGCGCCAGCTCGAGGAATTCGTCGAGCGCGTCATTGGCCTCGTGGCCGAGCCGGCGCAGGATGCGCGCCCGCCCGCCGTCGCCGCCGAGCAGCCAGGCGTAGAACGCGAACGGCGTCTCGGTAAGGAAGCGCCGCTCGCATTGTTCGAGACGGTCGAGCACGTCCCTGAACTTCGCGTTGCCGGCGGCCTGTTGTCCCAGCGCTGTACGCAGCGAACCCTTGCGCTCATAAGCGAGCGCAAACAGATCGTCGTCATCGAGCCCGAACAGCGGGCTCTTCAACGCTGTTGCCAGCGCCAGGTCGTCCTGCGGCAGCAGCAGCGCGTCGGCGAGGTTCATCAGGTCGATGATCGCGATATGCTCGGTGAGCTTCAGCCGGTCGGCGCCCGCGACGGGAATGTTGGCGTGTTTCAGCGCCTGGATCACGGCATCGAACATGTTGCCGCGCCGGCGCACCAGGATCAGGACGTCGCCATAGCTGAGGGGCCGGCGGTCGCCCTTGCGGCCCGTCATGGTGCCGCCGGAGACCAGTTGCTTGATCTCGGCCTGGATGCGCTTCGACAGTTTCACTTCCGGGCTGGTCACCGCGACGCCGTCGAAAGGCGCGCGCCAGCCTTCCATTTCCTTCTTGTCGTCGGCCTCGGAAAGATCCCACAGCTCGATCCGGCTTGGCCCGGCATCGGCGAGCGAAAAGTGCACGGGATAGGCGTTCTCGGCATGAATGCTGCGGTAGATCGCCTCTTCCCGGAACACATGGTCGACCGATTTCAAGATCGTCGCGCCCGAGCGAAACGACGTCGTGAAGGGAATGCGCTCGAACTTCAGCTCGGCGTCCTCGAATTTCTTCTGGAAGGCCCGCCGCCGAACGTCGAACTGATGCGGGTCGGCGCCCTGGAAGGAGAAGATCGACTGCTTCTCGTCGCCGACCGCAAACATCGTCCGCCTCACCCCGTCGCGCGCGCCGGCGCCGGAGGTGAATTCCGAGATGATGTGCTCGACGATGTCCCATTGCCGCGGACTGGTGTCCTGCGCCTCGTCGATCAGGACGTGATCGACGCCGCGGTCGAGCTTGTAATGCACCCAGCCCGCCGATCCCTTGTTCAGGAGCGCCAGCGTCTTGTCGATCAGATCGTCATAGTCGAGCAGGCCGCGCTCGGCCTTCTCGCGCCGGTAATTCGCCGCAACGGCGGTCGCGATATGCAGCAACGCCTCGGTGCGATCGCGCACGGTGAGCGCACGGCGCTTTTCGATCAGCGGCATGACGCGGCCGGTCTCCGCCTCGAACAGGCGGCCGATCGCTGGATTGTTGTCGGCGAATTTCTTCGTCACCACGGATTTTCGTGGCTGGCGTTCCTCGGTGAGGAACAGCGCAAGATATTTGTCGACCTGTTCGGTGCCCGCGGCGCTCCGGGCGACGCGAAGGCGTTTCGCCTGGTCTTGATCCCCTTTGCTGCCGGCATCAAGAACGGACGCAATCTCCTCCCAGCCGGAACGCCTGAGATAGGGCCCGTCGACGATCTCGCGCTCGACTGCTTCGAGACGTTCGTCGGGCGCAACGCCGAGCGCTGCCGAAACCTGCGCGGCGGCAGCATTTCCGGCCGTATCGGTCCACGCCATGAAATGGTCGCGGCTCTGGCAGGCCTCACGAACCACTTCCTTGAAGGTGACATCGGCCGCATTCGCCATGGCCGTCATCAACGCGCGGCCGATGGTGCTGTCGGGCGCGCGGGAGGCTTCGAGCAGCACGCCGAGGCTGGCGCGCTCCATCATCTCGGCCTGGTCGCGGTCGTCGAGCACGGCAAAGCGTGCCGGCACGTTGGCCTCGAAGGGGAACTGCTGCAGCAGCCGCGTGCACAGCGCGTGGATGGTCTGCACCTTCAATCCGCCCGGCGTCTCCAGCGCGGCGGCGAACAGTCTTCTCGCGGCGGTGCGCAGGTGGCGGTCCGGATGTGCGATGCCGGCGTCGCGGATGGCATCGTCGAGCTTGTCGTCGTCGAGCGTGACCCAGTGGCCGAGCGTGGTGAAGACGCGTTCGGCCATGTTGGCGGCCGCGGCCTTGGTGAAGGTGATGCAGAGGATCTTTTCCGGCGGCACGTCGGACAGCAGCAGTCGGATCACGCGCTGCACCAGCACATGCGTCTTGCCCGAGCCGGCATTGGCCGACACGAAGGATGACGCAGCCGGATCGGACGCGCGCGCCTGCGCGTCCCGGACCTGCGGCGGAATGGTGCGCGGCGCCTTCACCATTCCGGTAGCCCCAGTCCGCCCGCCGCCGACCATTCCTTGATGCGGGCAAGGTCGTCATAGCTGCCGTAACGGTCGCTCCACATCGGCAGCACCAGCGAGCGGTACGGCTCTTCAGGGTTCTCGAAGCGGCGGACCAGTTCTTCGAGCTTTGTCCGGGCATAGTCCGCCGCCTCATCCGGCGATTGCGGCGTCTCGTTCTTGATCTTCAGTTCCAGCGATTTGTGTTCGCCCGGCGGGTTGTTGCCGCTGACCTTGACATAGGCGATCTCGGCAACCGAGGAATTCGCATCGATACCGGTGAAGCCGCCCGCGCGCAGGATCGCCGCTTC
>JAKFVP010000338.1 GCA_021732175.1 Bradyrhizobium sp. | reverse complement strand
GAAAGCGGGCTGATCGTCGAGATGGGCGAATGGATCCTGCGCGAGGCCTGCCGCGAGGCCGCTTCCTGGCCGGTGCCGCTGCAGATCGCCGTCAATTTGTCGCCGGCGCAGTTCATGCACGGCGACGTCGTCAGCCTTGTGCATTCGATCCTGCTCGAGACCGGGCTCGCGCCGGGACGGCTGGAACTCGAAATCACCGAAGGCGTGCTGATCGAGGATTTCGACCGGGGCCTTGCGCTGCTGCGGCGTCTGAAGGCGCTGGGCGTGCGCATCTCGATGGACGATTTCGGCAGCGGCTACTCGTCGCTGAGCTATCTGCAGGCGTTTCCCTTCGACAAGATCAAGATCGACCGCGCCTTCGTCATCAATCTCGGCAAGACCCCGCAGTCGGCCAACATCGTCAGCGCCGTCATCGACCTCGGCCATGGCCTCGAAATGTCGATTGTGGCCGAGGGCGTCGAGACGGCGGAACAGCTGGCCTTCCTCGCCAGCGAGGGCTGCGACGCGGTGCAGGGCTATCTGCTCGGCAAACCGGCGCCGATCGCCCAATATGCGGCGCTCGTCGGCCGCGACAACACCATGGAGCCCGCGCGCAAGACCGGCTAGAGATGATGGACGGGCGTTCCTCTTCTCAGCGTTGCGTATGGCGGACTTTGATCTTGCAATTCTCGGCGGCGGCCTGAACGGCGTCAGCGTGGCGCGCGACGCCGCTGGGCGAGGCCTTCGGGTCATCCTGCTGGAGCAGGGCGATCTTGGCGGCGGCGCATCCTCGGCCTCGCCACGGCTGATCCATGGGGATCTTTCGGTGCTGGAGCGGCGGGAATTCAGCCGGGTCCGCGCCGCACTTTCCGAGCGCGATACCTGGCTGCAGATCGCGCCGCATCTGGTGCGTCCGATGCGCTTTGCCATCCCGGCCCATGCCGACGAGCGGCCGCCCTGGGTGCTGCGGGCCTGGCTCTGGCTCTACGACCGGCTCGGGGCGCGGCGGCCGCTGCCGCCGGCGGAAACGGTCGACATCACCCATCATCCCGCCGGCGATGCGCTGAAGCGTCCGTTCGGCACTGCGCTTGAATATTCCGACTGCATCGTCGACGACTCCCGCCTGGTGGTGCTCTCAGCCGTGGATGCCGCCGAGCATGGCGCGGAAATCTGCACCGGCGCCCGCTGCGTGCGCGCCGACCGTAGCGATGTCTGGCGGCTTGCGATCATCGACCGCGGCCATCGCCGCATCACGACCGCCAGGGCCCTGGTAAACGCCACCGGCGCCTGGACGGCTTCGGTGGCCGATACCGTGTTGCGCGTGCCGGCGAAGCCGCTCGGCCTCACCCAGATCAGCCAGATCGTGGTGAAGCGGCTGTTCGACAGCGACAATGTCTATGTGTTCCAGAATCACGACCGCCGGCTGATCTTTGCCAGCCCCTACGAGCGGGACTTCACCCTGATCGGTACGGTCGGGCATCCTTTCAAGGGCGATCCTGCCGTGGTCTCGATGGCGGCCGGTGACGTCGCCTATCTCTGCGATGCCGCCAACCGCTATTTCCGAGAGCGGGTCGAAACCTCAGACGTGGTGCGTACGGTCGCCGGCGCCAATTCCGTGATCGGGCGCAGCAAGAGCGGCTTGCGCCGTGACGGCGTGCTGAATTTCGACGTCAAGCGCGGCAAGGCGCCCTTGGTGACGATTTTCGGCGGCGACATCACGACTGCACGGCTGCGTGCCGAGCGCGCGGTGTCGCAATTGTCGAAATTCTATCCGATGTCGCCGCGCTGGACCGCAAAATCGCCGCTGCCTGGCGGCGACTTCAACTTTGCGAAGTTTGAGGACGAGGTCGAGAGCGCGCGCGAGCAGTGGCGCTTCCTCGGCGAAAGCCAGGCGCGACGCATGGTCTCGGCCTATGGCTCGCGGCTCGTCACCATCCTGGGCGACGCCAAATCGAGGGAAGACCTCGGTCCCGCTTTCGGCTCAGACCTGAGCGGCGCGGAAGTGCGCTATCTCATGACCAAGGAATGGGCCCGCTTCCCCGACGATGTGCTGTGGCGGCGCAGCAAGCTGGGCCTCACCATGCCGGCCGCCGAGCGCGAGAAGCTGGCGGCGTTCATGGCGAGTGTGGCGCCATAGCCTCCATCGCGCCTGCCGGGCTTTCCCGCACATCCGTCGGTGTGGCGCCGAACTGGCGGCGGAAGGCGCGGTTGAAATAGGAAATGTCGTTGAAGCCACAGGCATGGGCGAGCTGCGCGATGGTCAGATGCGCGTAGCGCGGATCGCGCAGCATGCGACGCACCCGGACCAGCCGCTCGCCGAGGACGAAGGCGGTGAACGAGGTGCCCTCCTGCTCGAACAGCTTGCGCACATAGCGCGAGGAGATGCCGTGACGGCCTGCGACCAGCTCCGACGACAATTCGCTGTTGCCGAGCATTGTCATCACGTCCGATTTCAACGCCTTCAGCCGCGCCGCCTTGGCCCCGCCAAGCGCAGCTTCAGCCTGGTCGCCGCGCGCGCCGAGCGCCAGCGCCACCAGATCGAGGATGTGTGCGGAGACCGAGCGGGCGACGTCGGGATGAGCGAGTTCGTCGGCGGCCAGCACCGCGTCGAGATATCTGGTCAGCAGCCGCAGCGCCGGATCGTCAGCCGGGATTGGCCGGCCGAACGCGGCGGCATAGTCCGGCGCAAGCTCGGCCAGCGCGGGGCGGGACAGCGCCAGCGTGATGAAGCTGCCGTCGGTGTTCAGCGTGCTGACGGAGGGCTCTGTCCCCGACAGCACGCTGGCGCTGCCGACGCCGCCGATCAATTCCTGGCCGAACTGGGTGGCTGACGCTTCGCCCGAGCGCAGGATGCTGACCGCGATGATGTCGCGGCCGTCCTTGAGCAGCTCATGCGTCACGCGATAATGCGCCGGCGAGCGCGAGCCCGCGGCAATGGCGACATTGGGCAGAAGATTGAAGGTAACGTCGGCGTGAAACGGCGCGTCCGTCAGCGGCTCGATATCGACCTGCGCGATGCCGCGCCCGTATACCTCGCGCCACATGGCGAGGCGCTTCTCGTCCGGAAACATTTCCGTCGAGATATGAATACGGCGCTGCGATCCATCGTGCATCGGTCCCCCCGATCGGCCATGAACTCCAGCCGATAGTCGCTCCCAGTCGGGAACGCGTTCACATGGTGGCCACGAATTTTTTGGGGATTTGGACCGGCCGGGGTGGCCGGCAGCGCCCGGACCCGGGTTTTGGCCAGTTGAGCCGTCCCCGATCCGTCGCTAGCTTGCGGGGCGATGGGCCGGCAGGGACATGACTGAGGAACAACCGAATAGCGAGACGGAGCCGGGCAAACCGGAAGCGCCGGCCGTTGAGCCTGCGAAGGACGCGGAGCTTGCGAAAGACACGCCTGTGCAGGAGGCGCCGGCGAAGGTGGAGCCTGTCGCCATCGCGCCTGTCCCCCGCCCCGAGGCCGAGCGCGACATGCCGCTGCTGCGTATCGAGGGCGTGGCGAAGAAATTCGGCAATTTCCGCGCGGTCGATCACGTCACGCTCGACATCCGCGCCGGCGAGTTCTTTGCGCTGCTGGGCCCGAGCGGCTGCGGCAAGACGACGTTGTTGCGCATGCTGGCCGGTTTCGAGACGCCGGATGAGGGCCGCATCCTGCTCAATGGGAAGGACATCGCACCGGTCATGCCGCATGAGCGGCCGGTCAACATGATGTTCCAGAACTACGCGCTGTTTCCGCATCTGTCGGTGCGGGACAACATCGCGTTCGGGCTGAAGCGCGCCGGAATGGCGAGGACCGATATCAAGACCCGCGTCGCCGAGATGGTCGCGCTGGTCAAGCTGGAGGGGATGGAGAAGCGCAAGCCCGACCAGCTCTCCGGGGGGCAGCGCCAGCGCGTGGCGCTGGCGCGCTCGCTGGCGCGGCGCCCGCAGGTGCTGCTGCTCGACGAGCCGCTGGCGGCGCTCGACAAGAAGCTGCGCGAGAGCACGCAAGCCGAACTGATGGAGCTGCAGCGCCGCCTCGGCATGACCTTCATCGTCGTCACCCACGACCAGGAAGAGGCGATGACGATGGCCGATCGTATCGGCGTGATGGACGCCGGCCGGCTCGAGCAGATGGCGAGTCCGCGCGATCTCTATGAGACGCCGGCCTCGCGCTGGATCGCGGAATTCGTCGGCGACATCAATTTGTTCGAGGGCCAGGTTGGTACGTCCGAGGGCGGACGCCTTGCGATCGAGACCCGCGATGGCGGCACCATCTATGTCGCCGAGCCGCGCAATCCCCTGACCAAATCCGTCGTCAGCGTCGCAGTCCGCCCCGAGAAGGTGAAATTGTCGCGTCGTGTGCTCGCCGCTGATGGTACCAGCGCCAAGGCCTTCAACTGGCTCGAGGGCGTCATCACTGACGTCAGCTATCTCGGCGGGATCACCACCTACAAGGTGAAGCTCGATTCCGGCGCGGTGGTGCGCTCGTCGATGGCGAATACCACGCGGCTCCTGGATACCTATGCCGCGAGCCAGCGCGTCGTGGCCTGGTTCACGCCCGACGACTGCCTGGTGCTGGAACAATGAGCGCGCGGCAAATCTTCGCGCGTCCTGCGCGCTACGCGGCGATCGCGCCTTATCTGTGGATGGTGCTGTTCTTCCTGGTGCCGTTCGGCTTCGTGCTGAAGATCGCGCTGTCGCAGACCGCGATCGCGCAGCCGCCCTACACGCCGGTGTTCGATCTCTGGGAAGGGCGCGAGGCGACCAAGGCCGCGCTAGAGCAACTCTCGCTCGACAATTTCAAGCTGCTGATTTCGGACAATCTTTACATCCTGTCGTATCTGCGCAGTCTCGTCGTGGCACTGCTTTCGACTGCCATGCTGCTCATGATCGGCTATCCCGTCGCCTATGGCATGGCGCGGCTGCCGCAGCGATGGCAGGCGATCGCGATGATGCTGGTGATCGTGCCGTTCTGGACCTCGTTCCTGATCCGCATCTATGCCTGGATCAACATCCTGCAGCATGACGGCCTGCTCAATACGGTGCTGCTGAAGTTGCATTTGATCTCGGCACCGCTGGTGTGGCTCTCCACGGATACCGCGATGTATATCGGCATCGTCTATTCCTATCTGCCGTTCATGATCCTGCCGCTGTTCGCGACTCTGGCCAAGCAAGACCCGGCGCTGCTGGAGGCCGCCGCCGATCTGGGCGCTTCGCCGCGGCAAGCCTTCTGGCGGGTGACGTTCCCGCTGTCGCTGCCGGGGGTAGGGGCGGGCGCGCTGCTCTGCTTCATCCCGATCGTCGGCGAGTTCGTCATCCCGGATCTGCTCGCCGGCTCCGACGCGATGATGATCGGGCAGACGCTGTGGCTGGAATTCTTCACCAACAAGGACTGGCCGGTGGCGTCCGCCGTCGCCGTGGTGCTGCTGGTGCTGCTGGTTGCCCCGCTGCTGCTCTATGAGCGCCTGCAACATCGTCAATTGGAGGCGCGCTGATGGCTTCGCGTCGGATCACCCGCATGACGAGGTTCAACATCACGGCGCTCGTGCTGGGTCTGGCCTTCCTCTATCTGCCGATCGTGATCCTCGTGATCTATTCCTTCAACGCCTCGCGGCTGGTGACGGTGTGGGGCGGATGGTCGCTGCGCTGGTACTACGAGTTCTTCAACGACCGCGCGATGCTGGATGCGGCCTGGATGAGCCTGCGGGTGGGTGCGGTATCGGCGACGATCGCGACCCTGCTTGGCACGCTCGCGGCCGTCGCGCTGACCCGCGGCGAACGCTTCAAGGGCCGCATGCTGTTCTCGGGCATGCTCTATGCGCCGCTGGTCATGCCCGAGGTGATCTCCGGCTTGTCGCTGCTGCTGCTGTTCGTCGGGCTCGACGCCGGGCGCGGCTTCTGGACCGTGACCATCGCCCACACCACGCTCACCATGTGCTTCGTCACCGTGGTGGTGCAATCGAGACTGGGCGCGATCGACCGCAGCCTGGAGGAAGCCGCGATGGATCTCGGCTGCAATCCGCTGCGCGCCTTCCTGTCGGTCACCCTGCCGCTGATCATCCCCTCGATCGCCGCGGGATGGATGCTCGCCTTCACGCTGTCGCTCGACGACGTCGTGATCGCAAGCTTCACTACCGGTCCGGGCTCGGCAACGCTGCCGATCCGCATCTATTCCGAGGTGAGGCTAGGGGTGAAGCCGGAGATCAACGCCATCTGCACCATGGTGATTGCACTGATCGCGGTCGTCATCACGGTGGCGTCGTTTGCCTCGAAACTGTCGAGCACGCAGGGCGAGAACGCCGTGCCGCTGTGAGCGGGAGTGATGAAGTTCGCTTGGCAGATCCTGACCCACACGCCAATCTGGGTGTTTCCGCTGTTCGCCTACCTGGTGTGGTTGGGCGTCAAGGCGATGCAGCCCCGCACCGTGACGATCAGGCGCTCGCTGATCGTGCCGGCGGTATTCATCGTCTGGGGCCTGTCACGGCTGTTTTCGCGCGGGCAGGACGTGATGTGGCCGTTGGTCACCTGGCTTGGGGCAGCCGCGATCTTGCTGGCGATCGGTTTGTTGACGGCACGCCCCATCGAGCTCGATCACACCACCGGCGAGATCAGGCGTCCGGGCAGCGTAGTGCCGCTCATCCGCAACATTACGGTGTTCACCCTGCAATACATTGTCGCCGTCATCGCGGCGGTCGATCCGCATGATGCGACCGTGGTCGCGATCGTCGGCCGCGCGGTCTCTGGCGGCACGACGGGCTATTTTCTTGGCCGGACGATCGCGCTGCTCCGCCAGTACTGGAAACAGCGCAAGGCTGATCTTACGACCTGACCGCGTCTGCTGCCTGCGTCTGAAAAGATGTTGCCTGCTGGCAACGCGCCGGATGTTTCTGAAAGCGGACGCGCTTCTTGTATTCACTCGAATCGGGAATTGAGGCATTTCTTAGAAGCCTGGGGCGGGGGCGCCTTAGACTTAAGCCTTTTCCAGGTAGGTCGCTGAACCAGCGCAGCGGCCTTTTTATCTTTTTGCAGATTTCATTTTCATACCGCGCGCATATTCATGACCGAGAAGCTCGCAACACTGGCTTGGTTTGTTCGGGTCAAAACGTCCGAAGCCCAGCCCGCGTTGATCGATTTTGCAGTCGGTAAGGCCACGCTTCAGGAGGCCATCGCCGCCATCTTGCACCATCCCCACCTCGACCTCGGAGATGAGGTCACCTCGACCTCGAAGATGAGTGCGATCGAGATCAGCTCCTACCAACTCCGGCCCGACGAGGTCAGGACGTACGGCCGGCGCGTTTTCTCGTCCGGCCGTTGGGTGGTGGAGAGGGCTCGCTCAGGCGGACCGCAAGCCTAGTTCGGCTTGGCGGCTTCGACGGCTGCGGGGGCGGGCTCCGGCGCGGGCGGGCGCAGGCCGCCTCCTGTGAAGCGCTCGATCACCGATTTGACGGCATCGCGCGTCTTCTTGTCCTTGACCGCGTCTAGCAAGGGTGCCGTTGCGGGCGAGCGGCGGATCAGGCTCTCCGGATCGGGGAAGATCAGGGGATCGTCCCACGGGCCCTGGATGACGAAGGGCAGCTCGAAGCCGGCATTGCCGCTCGAGGCCGAGACGAGGCTCGCAACGCCCTTCATGTCGTATTCGCGCGCCGGCACCGATGCGGTGCCGGTCAGCGTCAGGCGCGAGGTCGGGCTTTCGACGCGGATGTCCTCGGCGGTGGCAACGCCATCGGCGAATTTAACGGAGACGGTGAGGTTGTCGTAGGGCGTCGTGCCCTGGCGGAAATTGCCGCCGCCGGACAGCGGGCGCCGCTCCAGCCGCTTCAGTAGCTGTTCGACATTGAAGCCGGAGATCGAGCCGTCATGACCGGTCAGCGTCGCGGTGCCGTCGAGCGAGGAGGCGAGGCCGAACGGGCTGGCGCCGGAGGCAACCAGCGAGACGTTGAGATTGCCGCGGCCGGAAAGTTTTGTGACGCCGAACAGTTCGCCCGCAGCGGCCTGCAGGTCGACATCGGTGAGCTGGAACTGGGCGCGAACGTCGGCCATCGTGTCCGACCGCGCGACACCGAACGAGCCCCTGGCGATGCCGCCATACATCTGCGCCTCGCCGACGCTGAGCGCCAGCGCGCCGTTGCGCAAATTGGCGCCGAAGGCCGTGCGTCCGAGCTTGGTCGGTCCCACCGTCACCTTGGCGGCCGACAGGCGCATGTCGAGATCGGTCGCCGACAGCGCGTTGAGGTCGAACAATTGCCGGTTCCAGTCGCGCGCGCCGGAGGCGAGGAGGCGGACGGTGGAGATGTACGGCGTGAAGTCGAGATTCCCGGCGGCAAGCGTCGCCTGCACGGTCTGCCGGCCGTTGTTGGCGAAAGTCATGACGCCCTCGGCGACGTTGCCGTCGAGCTCGACATTGACATTGGTGAGGGCCACCGAGCCGCCGACGACATTGGCGCGCGCCTTCAGCGCGAAGCGGCCAAAGCCGCCGCCCGCCGGCGGCTGCTGTCCGGTCCAGCGCAGCGCATTGCGCAGCGACAGCGAGTCGACCGTGACGGTGCCCTCCATCAGGACGCTGGTGCGGTTGGCGACCGTGCCGTCGAAGGCAAGCTTCAGCGGCGCCGAGGCAAGGCGCGCCTTCAGGCCGGAGCGCTCGCCCGAGAGCAGGGCGACGAAATCATTGGCGCTGACCGAGCCGTCGATGCGCTCGCCGCGCCAGTCGAACTGCCCGGTCGCGGCAAAGGAGCGCGAGATCGAGGGCCATGCCAGCGACAGGTCGATGTCGTTGAGCGTTTCGGAGGCATGGCTGAGCGTGTCCTCATATTTCAGCACGCCGTCCTGGATGCGGATCTCGGAGAACGACACCTGGTTCGCCGCGCCCGGCGTCATCGCCTTGGCGATGGTGTCGACGAACGGCGTCCAGTTGCTCTCGCCATTGCCATCGCGCACGACGCGGATGGTCGGCCGCAGCATCATCACGTCGGCGATCTCGAACCGGCGCAGCATCAGCGGCAACAGCCGTAAGTTCGCGGTCAGCACGTCGACATGCAGAGCAGGGTCGGTGGCGGCGGCGCCTTTCAGGCCGACGTCGTGAAAGGAGACGTAGCTGGCGGGAAATACCGAGATATCGATCTTGCCCTTGACGACGAGATCGAGCCCGGTGACGGCGCGGATCTGCGCCTCGACCGCCTCTCGCAGCGCGTCGCGGTTGAGGAACCATGACGTCGCAATCACGCCCACCAGGACCACGCCGAAGAATGCCGCAACCGGCATCGCAAGGCGCTTCATTCCTTGGGCCATCGTCAATGCCATGATCCAGCTAAGATTCGTTCAAGTGCTTGAGGAGACTGGGGTGGCGCGCCGATCGGACCCAACCCCTGCTGTGCCCGCGCCAACCCCTGCAACTTGATGGGTTTTCTTGTCGCTTTCAAGGCCGTACTGACGCGGAAACAGGCATATGCCCGTCATTGACGCGTTGCGAAGAATTCGCCTAATAAAAGTCCAATAAGCGGGCCGAGCGCATTCCGGAAAACACCGGTTTTCCGATGTGCGACTTCCCGGAAATTGTGCCTTCTTCCTTCAGGAAACTCCATGAACAAGGTCTATCCCGACGCCAAATCGGCTCTGTCAGGCATTCTCAAGGACGGCATGATGGTCATGTCGGGTGGCTTCGGCCTGTGCGGCATCCCCGAGTTCCTGTCGGATGCGATCCGCGATTCCGGGGTCAAGGGCCTTACTTTCATCTCCAACAATGCCGGCGTTGACGGTATCGGGTTGAGCCGTCTGCTCGAAACCCGGCAGATCAAGAAGATGATCTCGTCCTATGTCGGCGAGAACAAGCTGTTCGCGCAGCAATACCTCGCCGGCGAGCTCGAGCTCGAGTTCAATCCGCAGGGAACCCTGGCCGAGCGCATCCGCGCCGGCGGCGCCGGCATCCCGGCCTTCTACACCAAGACCGGCGTCGGCACGCTGATCGCCGAGGGCAAGGAGATCAAGGAATTCGACGGCGAGAAATACGTGATGGAGCGCGGCTTGTTCGCCGATCTCGCCATCGTGCACGCCTGGAAGGGCGACACTGCGGGCAACCTGATCTACCGCAAGACCGCGCGCAACTTTAACCCGATGATGGCGACGGCCGCCAAGATTACGGTGGCTGAGGTCGAGCATCTCGTGCCGGCGGGCGAACTCAATCCCGACCACATCCATACGCCCGGCATCTTTGTGAAGCGCATCGTCGAAGTCGGCACCGCGAAGAAGCACATCGAATTCCGCAACACCCGTCCGCGCCCCGCCGCGTAAGCACGCGCATGACCCGGAAAAGTGGGAACCGGTTTTCCGATCAGGTCATGCGCCACTAGAGAATCAACAGGAGCTCCTCATGGCCTGGACCCGTGAACAGATGGCAGCGCGCGCCGCGAAGGAATTGCGCGATGGCTACTACGTCAATCTCGGCATCGGCATTCCGACGCTGGTCTCCAACTACATTCCCGACGGCGTTGACGTGAACCTGCAGAGCGAGAACGGCATGCTCGGCATGGGCCCGTTTCCCTATGAGGACGAAGTCGACGCCGATCTGATCAATGCCGGCAAGCAGACCGTGAGTGAGTTGCCGTCGACCAGCTATTTCTCCTCGGCGGAGTCTTTCGCCATGGTGCGCGGCGGGCACATCGATCTGTCCATCCTCGGCGCGATGCAGGTGGCACAGAACGGCGACCTCGCCAACTGGATGATTCCAGGCAAGATGGTGAAGGGCATGGGCGGTGCCATGGACCTCGTCGCCGGCGTCAAGCGTGTGGTCGTCGTGATGGAGCACTCCGCCAAGGACGGCCCTAAACTCCTGAAGAAGTGCAACCTGCCGCTGACCGGCGAGCGGGTGGTCGACATGGTCGTCACCGATCTCGCCGTATTCACCATCGACAAGAACGGCAAGGACGGCATGGCGCTGATCGAGCTCGCCGACGGCGTCACCCTCGACGAGGTCAAGGCCAAGACCGAGGCCGAATTCCGCGTCGCGCTGAAGAACGCCTGAGCAAAGGCGATGGGCGGTCGCGGCCATGGCAGAAATGATCCGCGCGGGCCGCGCTGACGACGCCGCTTTCATCGCGCATACCGTCCTGCTGTCGCAGCGCTGCCATCGGCCGCTCGGCTGGTTCGACTTCGCGCTGGCGCAACCCGAGCCGCAGGTGCTCGGCTTCCTCGAAAAGGCTGCGGTGGCGAAACCGCGGTCCTGGTATCACGTCTCGCAATTCCTGATCGCCGAGGTCGAAGGCGAGCCCGCGGCCGCGCTCTGCGCGATGCCGGCGCGCGAGGTCCGCGACACCATGCGCGCGGCTATCGAGGAAGTAGCCCAAGCGTCAGGCATGAGCGCCGCGGAGATATTCACCCGCGGCGCCTATGCGCGGAATTGCTGGGTGCAGGGCGGCGACGAGGATTGGCTGATCGAGCACGCGGCGTCGCAACCGTCCGCGCGCGGCCGCGGATTGATGCAGGTCCTGATCGGAGAAGCGCTGACGGCAGGCAAGGCCGCCGGCTTCTCCAACGCCTCCATCAGTTTCATGATCGGCAATGATGCCGCCGAGCGCTGCTACGCCAAGGCCGGCTTCAGCTTTGCCGAGGAGAAGCGCGATCCCGCATTCGAGGCGTTGACCGGCTGTCCCGGCTTCCGCCGTTTTGCACGTGCGATCTAGCAGGCTGTTGAAAAAGTCTCTAGCGGCGAGGATTTGGACATGATTCTCTCGATTGATTGAATCGGGAGGTAGGGATGCGTGGCTCTGATGAACGGTCAGGATCGTTGTTCAGCTACGTGGATC
>JAKFVP010000515.1 GCA_021732175.1 Bradyrhizobium sp. | reverse complement strand
GTGAAGCCGTGTTGCCGCTGCCGAAGGGGACGACGTTCAGCAACCAGTAGAGCCCAAAACAGTAATAACGGAGGGACTGCGGTGCTGGCGGTGAACGGTCTGGTGAAGCGGTTTGGCGGCTTCACCGCGGTCAGCAATGTGTCGTTCAAGGTCGAGAAGGGAGAAATTCTCGGCCTGATCGGCCCGAACGGCTCCGGCAAGAGCACGATCTTCAACATGCTGTCCGGCACCCTGGTGCCGACGGCAGGTTCGATCCTGTTCGACGGGCACGAGATCGCAGGCCACGCGCCGCACCGGATCATCAATGGCGGGATCGGCCGCACCTTCCAGATTCCGCGGCCGTTCCATCGCCTGACCCTGTTCGAGAACGTGGCGCTGGCCGGCTTCTACGGCCAGGGCCGCCACAGCCGCAAGGTTGCCGATCAAGCCGCCGAGAAGGCGCTGCACATGGTGGGCCTTCCGACCGACCGCCACGCCCCTGTCGATGGCCTCGGCGCCGCAGGCCTGAAGAAGCTCGAGCTTGCCAAGGCGCTCGCCACCGGTCCGAAGCTGCTGCTCGCCGACGAGAGCCTCGGCGGTCTCGACGAGCACGAGATGGACCAGGCCGCCGACATGCTGCGCAATATCCGCGACGAGCTCGGCATCACCATCATCTGGGTCGAGCACATCATGGGCGTGCTGATGCGCGTGGTCGACCGCGTCATGGTGCTCGACCATGGCGAGAAGATTTCGGAAGGCTTGCCGGCCGCGGTGGCCGCCGATCCGCGGGTGATCGAGGTTTATCTCGGCAGCGATTCCGACGCCACTTTGGCTGCGGCCTCCGAAGCGCGCCGACGGGCAGGGGTGTAAGCCATGCTCCAGCTCAAGTCGGTCGATGCAGGCTACGGCACGTTCCAGGCGCTGTTCGGCGTCAACCTCGAGGTGAATGCGGGCGAGGCGGTCGGCGTGATCGGCCCCAACGGCGCCGGCAAGACCACCTTGATGCGCGTCATCTCCGGCCTGATCCGTCCCACCAAGGGCGAGATCGCGATGGAAGGCGCCGATGTGCTGGCAACGCCCGCGCACAGGATCGTCAGCCTCGGTATTGCTCATGTGCCGGAAAACCGCCGGCTGTTTCCGCGCCTCACCGTCGACGACAATCTGAAGATGGGCGCCTACATGCCGGGGGCGCGCGCCAAATACGCCGAGCGGATGGAATTCGTGTTCGATCTCTTCCCGCGCATGAAGGAGCGCCGCCACCAGATGGCCGGCACGATGTCCGGCGGCGAGCAGCAGATGTGCGCCATCGGCCGCGCGCTGATGAGCGATCCCAAGCTGCTGCTGCTGGATGAGCCCTCTGCGGGTCTCGCGCCGGTCGTGGTGCAGCAGGTGTTTGAACTCGTAAAGCGCATCCGCGCCTCCGGACTGACGGTGCTGATCGTCGAGCAGAACGTGCAGCAGGTGCTGAAAGTGGTCGACCGCGCCTATCTCCTCGAAGCCGGCAGCATCCGCGCCTCGGGCACATCGGAAGAGATGATGAAGACCGACACCATCAAGCAGGCTTATCTCGGGGTCTGACACGATGAACTTGAGTGTAGCTGCATTCTTGCTTCACCTCTCTCCGCAGGGGAGAGGTCGGAGCGCATCGCCAGATGCGTTCCGGGTGAGGGGCGGGGCGTTCTCGTGGGACCTGGACCCCTCACCCGGCGCTGCGCGCCGACCTCTCCCAACGGGAGAGGTGAAGAATACCAACCCGTTGTAGAGCAGGGGACGCATGCAGCACTTCCTCGACATCTTCGACATTTACCTGCTGGAGGCCGTGATCAACGGCATCCTGCTCGGCGGCGTGCTGGCGCTGCTCGCGCTCGGCCTCAACCTGATCTTCGGCGTCATCGACGTCACCTGGATCTGCTACGCCGAGCTGGTCATGATCGGCATGTACGGCATGTACTACATGGTGCAGGTGTTCGGCATGCCCTATTGGGCGGCGGCGCCCTTCGCCATCCTGCTGGTGGCGGCGCTCGGCGCGGCGCTGCATTACTTCGTCATCGCGCCGCTGTTGACGGCGCCGCCGATCAACCAGCTGCTCGCCACCGGCGGCGTGCTGTTCATCCTGCAGAGCTTTGCCACCGTCGCGTTCGGCATCGACTTCCGCAATCTCGGCATCCGCCTGCCGGTGCTGGCGTTGGGTGAGATGCACTTCAGCTATTCGCGGCTATTGTCCTTTGTGGCGGCGCTGGTCGGCATGATCGTGGTCTATCTCTTCATGACCCGCACCTTCACGGGGACTGCGATCCGCGCCATCGCGCAGGACCGCCAGATCATGCCGCTGATGGGCGTCGACACCAGGCGCATCTACCTCATCACCTCGGCGCTCGGCGGCGCGCTCGCGGGCCTCGCCGCATGTCTCCTCGTGCTGCAATATGACGTGCACCCGTTCGTCGGCCTTTCCTTCGGCCCGATCACCTTCCTGATCTGCGTGCTCGGGGGCTTAGGCAATTTCATCGGCGGCTTCATCGCGGCCTTTGTGTTCGCCGAGATCATCTCGCTCGGCGGCCTGTTCTCCGACCTCGAATGGGGCTACGTGCTGGCCTTCGCCTTCTTCATCGTGATGATGTTCATCCGGCCCGCGGGCCTTATGGCGAGGCGCTCGTGAATTCACGCAACATCGCCTGGGCCACAGGACTCGTCGCGCTGATCGCGCTGCCCTTCGTCTATCGCGAGCCCTATCACCTGCATCTGCTGGTGCTGATCCTGATCTGGTCTTTTGCGTATACCTCATGGTCCATCATGGGCCGCTTTGGTCTCGTCTCGCTCGGCCATGGCGGCTTCATGGGCGTCGGCGCCTATGTCACCGCGCTGTTGTGGAATCATCTGGGCGTGTCGCCCTGGATCGGCATTCCCGTCAGCATGGTCGCGGCGGGCGCGCTCGCGCTGATCGTCGCCTATCCCTGTTTCCGCTTCCGCATCACCGGGCACTATTTCGTGCTGGTGACCTTGGCGCTGTCAGGCATCGTGCTGCAGGTCATCACCGCGACGCGCGACTGGACCGGCGGCTCGCTCGGCTACACGCCGAACCGCGCCCCCAGCGGCAAGGGTTTTTGGGCGCTGCAATTCGACGACAAGACCACCTGGTACCTGATCGCGCTCGGCATCTGGGTGGTCGGCCTCATCATCTGGCGCGCCATCGACCGCAGCATGGCGCGCTACGCCATGGAAGCGATCTCGGAAGACGAGGACGCGGCGGCCGCCGCCGGCGTCAACGTCACCGCCGAGAAATTGAAGATCACGCTGATCTCGGCGCTGATGACGGCGCTCGCCGGCGCCATCTACTGCCAGTACCAGATGTTCATCTCGCCGGATACCGTGAGCGGCATCGCGGTATCGCTGCAGATGGTGTTCGCCGTCATCGTCGGCGGGCTCTATGTCTCGCTCGGCCCGACGGTCGGCGCCATCATCACCATCCTGCTCGCGGAAACGCTGCGCATCGGCTTCGGCACCAAGGCGGTCGGCTGGGACAACCTCGTCTACGGCGTGCTGCTGGTGCTGTTCATCATCTTCCTGCCCAAGGGCATCCTGGGCAGCATCGCCGAGCGGCTGAAATTCAAGAAAGCGTAGCGTCGCTGTCGTCCCCGCGAAGGCCGGGACCCATAATCCCGGTCATCGTTTGTTGAAATGCGCTGTGTGCTCCAGCCGCGCATAACCACGGGGATTCGTGGTTATGGGTCCCGGCCTTCGCCGGGACGACACTGATTATGTGGCGCGACCTAACCCCTTACAAACGCCAGCATCACGCCATTGCCGGCCGGCGGCGGCACCACGACCGCGCCGCTGCTCGCAACAGCCCGGGCACCGATCGCGTTCTTTGCGGCACCGAGATCGCTCACCACAAGCTCCAGCCCTGCACCCGCACGCTCGGGCAGGGTGCTGACATCGACGCCGGGATATCGCTTGCCCAGCGCCTCGCGGGTGAGGAACACGAAATCCGCCCGGTCAAATCCGGTCGGCACCACGGCGGCGCCGTCGGCATCCCTGCGCACCTCGCCCGCGATCAGCTTCGCCAGATGTTTCGCGTCTTCCTCCACCTTCGGCGTCACGACGAACACCCGCGCGATGCGCTTCGCCGTATTGGCGTGCTTCTGCAACTCGGGAATCCACACCGTCTCGCGCGTCTTGTGCTGGCAGGCGAACAGCCGCACGCCGCCGGGCGCTTCCTTCACTGGCCACTGGAAGGTGGCGAATTTCGCCGCGCTCTTGGTGCCGTCCGGCAGCAGCACCGGCCGCTCGAAATCGGTCGGACCGATCGGCTCATAGCCCATGGTGCGCAGTTCCGCCGCGCCGGCCGCCGCGCTCAGCGTCGTGAACGCGATGCGCTCGATGCCGCCGCCGGTCTGCTCCAGGTAGGCCCGGCTCGGCGCATTGTGCTCGGTCGCCTGCAGCACGCCGAGCAGCTCCATGTAGTCCTCGCCGAGCATGATGGTGTAATTGCCGGTGCCCATATGCGCGCTGTGGGTGCCGCGCGGCGAAATGGTGAAGCCGAGCTGCTTCCAGTTGGCGGCCGCCGCATCGAGGTCCTTCACCACGATGACGGCATGGTCTACTCCGGCGATGCTTTTGATGGTCACGCGTGTTCCTGTTATCAGGCGGATGGGTTGAGCCCTTGCTCAAGCCATCCTACGATCGGCTCCAAAGGAAGTCTAATGCCGCCAGATCACATCCGCATGCCGGACTCGCTGTGGGCCGCGGTGACCCCGCCGGGGCCTGAACTGCCGCAGCTCGAGGGCACCGAGCAGGCCGACGTCGTCATCATCGGCGCCGGCTTCACCGGCCTTTCCACCGCGCTGCATCTGCGCGAGGCCGGCATCGATGTCGCCATCGTCGAGGCCGCCGAGCCCGGTTTCGGCGGCTCCGGGCGCAACAACGGCCAGGTGATCCCGACGCTGACGCGCCCCGATCCGGAAGACATCGTCGCCAAGCATCGCGCCGCGGGCGAGCGCTTCGTCGCGCTGTTGCGCGACTGCGCCTCCACCTTGTTTGACGTCGCGCGGCGCTACCAGATCCAGGCGGAACAGGAGCAGGCCGGCTGGATCCAGCCTGTGCATACGCCGGGCCGCATGGCGATCGCCGAGCGGCGGGTGCAGCAATGGTCAAAGGTCGGCGCTCACGTCGAGATTCTGTCGCGCGAGGAAGTCGCAAAAATTCTCGGCTCCGATGCGTGGCATGGCGGCTTCTGGAACCGGACCGGCGGTCACATCAATCCGCTGGCGCTGTCGCGGGGCCTGGCGCGCGCCGCGATCGATCGCGGCGTGCGCATCTTCGCGCGCTCGCCGGCCTTGCGTTTCGAGCGCAGGGATAATCGCTGGATCGTCACCACGACAAATGGCGAGATCGGCGGCCGCGCGCTGATCCTTGCCACCAACGCCTATACCGGCGAATTCGCCAAGCAGCTTGCGCCCGACATCGCGCGCGAGGTGATGCCGGTGCGCTCCTGGCAGATGGCGACCGAGCCGTTATCGAGCGCTGCGCGGCAGACCGTCATTCCCGGCCGGCAGGCGATGTCGGACACCCATGGCGAGCTCTATTTCGCCCGCTACGACGCGCGCCATCGGCTCGTCACCGGCGGGGCGATGATGGGGACGGACACCGATCAACTCAAGGCCGCCGTCGCCGCGCGGCTCAAGCGGCTGTGGCCGCAGATCGGCGAAGTGAAGTTCGACTATGTCTGGAACGGCTATGTCGGCATGACCACCGATTTCCTGCCGCGCATCCATCAGCTCGGCCCCGACGCCTTTGCTTGGGCGGGCTGCAACGGTCGCGCGGTGGCGCTGTCGATCGCGATCGGGCAGGAACTGGCCAAGGCGGCGCAGGGCGTGGGCGCGCAGGATCTCGCGCTGCCGTTCACAGAACCTTTGCCCTATGTCGCACACGGCCTGCTGCGCCGCCTCGCGCCGCTGATGCTGATGGTCTATCGTCGCCGTGACGCCGCGGAAATCCCCGAAATCCCCTCGGGGCCACCTCAACCGGAGCACTTCGTCGCATGGGCAAGCAATCTTCGCAATCGCTGGCGGATCAGCTGAAACCCTACGTCGCGCCATTCCGCTACGACGGGACAGGCGAGTTTCACCTGAAATCGCACAAGACCAATGAGAGGGGCGGCCTCGACAAGGAGAAGGGCGAGAAGATCATCGAGGCCAACCGCAAGCGCCTGTCCGATTTCCAGGAGAAACTCTACGCCCAGGACCGCTGGTCGCTGCTCTTGATCTTCCAGGGCATGGACGCCGCCGGCAAGGACTCCGCGATCAAGAGCGTGTTCGACGGCGTCGATCCGCAGGGCTGCGAGGTCACCGCCTTCAAGGTGCCGTCATCGAAGGAGCTCGATCACGACTTCCTGTGGCGCGCGGCGATCGCGCTGCCCGAGCGCGGCCGCATCGGCATCTTCAACCGCTCGCATTACGAGGAATGCACGGTCGTGCGCGTCCATCCGGAAATCCTCGCCAGGCAGAAGCTGCCGCCGAAACTGATTACAAGGGATATCTGGCGCGAGCGCTTCGAGGATATTTCCTGTTTCGAGCGCCACCTCGCGCGCAACGGCACCGTGATCCTGAAATTCTTCCTCAACGTCTCCAAAGAGGAGCAGCGTGCGCGCTTCCTCGACCGGCTGGAGCAGCCGTCCAAGAACTGGAAATTCAACATGGGCGACATCGCCGAGCGCAAGCTGTGGGCGAAGTACCAGGCCGCCTATCAGGACATGATCCATCACACCGGAACGCGGCATTCGCCGTGGCACATCGTGCCCGCCGACCACAAATGGTTCGCCCGCGTCGTGATCGGCTCCACTATCGTTGCCGCGCTCGACAAGCTCGACCTGCATTTCCCGAAAGTCGACAAGGCCGACAAGAGCGAGTTCAAGCTGGTGCGCCAGGCGCTGCTCGACGAGGACAAGAGCAGGGCGGTGAAGAAGAGCAAGTGAATGCGCGACAATGAGTGATTTCCGTATCCGCATCATGCGCCCGGACGAGATCGCGCTCGCCGCCGATTGGGCCGCGGCGGAGGGATGGAATCCAGGCCTTGCGGACGCCACCTGCTTTGCAACGGTCGACGCAGGCGGCTTCCTGATCGGCGAGCTCGATGGCGTGCCGGCTGCGACCATCTCCTGCGTCAACTATGACGACAAGTTCGCCTTCCTCGGCTTCTACATCGTGCGGCCTGACCTGCGCGGCCACGGTTACGGCCTGCGTATCTGGGAAGCGGCGGTGGCGCATGCCGGCCCCCGCGTGATCGGGCTGGATGGCGTGGTGGCGCAACAGGACAATTACAAGAAATCCGGCTTCAAGCTCGCCTACGCCAATATCCGCTATGGCGGCACAGTCACGGCGCCCGCCGCTGTGCCATCCGGCATCGCAGCGTTGCGCGATGTTCCCTTCGCCATGATCGAAGCGTCAGACGCGACGGTCTTTCCGGCGCCGCGTGCGGCCTTCCTGCGCGCCTGGATCGCTACATCAGGCCATGTCGGCTGTGCCCTGATGCGCGATGGCCGGCTGGCGGGCTGGGGCGTGATCCGCCCGTGCCGCAGCGGCCGCAAGATCGGCCCGCTGGTCGCTGATGACAGGGCCGCGGCCGAAGCGGTGCTATCGGGCCTGCTGGCGCGGGCCGGCGGCGGTGAGATCTTTCTCGATGTCCCCGGCGTCAACGCCGATGCGGTGGCGCTGGCGAAGTCGTTTGGGCTCGCGCCGGTGTTCGAAACCGCGCGGATGTACACCGGCGCCATTCCGAAACTCGCGCTCGGTCGCGTTTTCGGCGTTACGACATTCGAGCTGGGGTAGGGCCTGATCCCGACCTGAAGGGCCGCGTCAGCGCAACGTAGAGGCCGGTATCGCTAATGCCCCGGATTTGCTCCCGCTTTCGGCGGCATAGCTGACATGATCGGACTTGCTGTTGGCTCGACCCAGCAGCGAATGACCCAAAGCGGACGTCAACCCTCCGGGATCCCGGCCAACCGCAGACCCTCGTAAATTCGGTCGCGTCCGGCCAGGAAGGTCGGATTGTTGCTCCGTGCTGGGGTGCGCAAGCGGCGGATGGTGAAGGTCGGATCAAGAACAAGGGCCGCTCGCGCAGCGGCCTTCGCCTCATCCAGTTCGCCAAGCCGCGTCAACGCGCAGGCGAGCCAGATGTGCGAGAGCGGATTGTTGCGATTGGCCTCAATGCTGCGTCGTAACCAAACCACCGCTTCCCCGGGGGCATCAAGGAACAACTTGGCTGCGCCAATGACCATCAGCCAACGGAAGGCTTTTATGTCGCGAGGAGACAGCCGGAGTGCCTCAAGGATGTGCGTCTCGGCCTCCATGGCTCGACCGATGTAGATTTTTGCGAGACCGATCCAGGCGTGGGCCTCGGCCAAATTGCGATCCAGTGCCAACGCCCGTTCGCATGCCGCAATACCTTGAGCGGCCCGATTTGTGTTGATCTGGACGAGGCCGAGAAGCAGGTGCGCCATGGCATTCTGCGGCGCCAGCGACAAGGCCTTGCTCAGCGTCTTCTCTGCCGCTGCAAGGCGAGGGACCGCGTCGTCGGTCAAGAAAGCCGCTGGAAGAATCACATCGACCGCTGCACTGCCCACCAGTGCGTCCATGCAGAACGGATCGAGCGCCAGGGCACGTTCGAAAAAGCCCTGTGCTTGCGTCATGTTCTCGGGGGTCTGCCCCCTGTTGAGGATGGCCCTGCCCTGGAAATGGAGGTCCATGGCGTCCGGGTTAGCGGAGTTCTCCGCCCGCCGCGCCTCGGCTGCAATCAACTCGGCGTTCAGCGCGTTGGCCAGCCGTGATACAATTTCGTCCTGCATGTCGAAAAGGTCGGCGACGGGTTTGTCGAACCGCTCCGCCCAAAGATGGTTGCCCGTTTCGGCA
Source organism: Bradyrhizobium sp. (assembly GCA_021732175.1). Lineage (GTDB taxonomy): Bacteria > Pseudomonadota > Alphaproteobacteria > Rhizobiales > Xanthobacteraceae > Bradyrhizobium. The sequence goes on along the minus strand of JAKFVP010000515.1, from coordinate 2,884 downwards.
CTGATCAACTGTACGCTGACGCGGAGCCGGCTACCGGCCCGCTGAACCGAGCCTTCCAGGATATAGCGAACGTTCAGTTCGCGGCCGATCTGCCTGAGATCGATCGACTTGCCTTTGTAGGTAAACGCAGTGTGTCGGCCAATGACGAACGAACCGCTGATCCGCGACAGGTCCGTGGTCAGGCTCTCCGTCACGCCGTCGGCGAAATAGTCTTGGTCGGCGTCGCCACCGATATTTGCGAACGGCAGCACCACGATGGAAAGACGAGGTGCCGAGGCCAAGGGTGGTGTGTCGATCCTGCCATGCGCCGGCGCAACTGTAAGGCCTTGATCTTCGTGGACCGTACCGACGAAGCGGAAGCCCTTGCGTGGCAGTGTCTTGATCAGGTGCTGCTTTTCACCGGAGTCACCGACGGCGGTCCGAGCGGCATTGAGACGGGTCGTCAATGCGGCATCCGAGACAACGCGACCGTTCCAGATGGCGCTGATGATGTCGTCTTTGCTGATTACGCGGTCCCTGTTGCGGATCAGGTACTGAAGCAGGTCGAACACCTGTGGTGCGAGCGCGATCAAATCGGCGCCTCGACGCAACTCGCGCCGGTCCGTGTCAAGTGTGTGGTCTTCAAAGTGATAGCGCAATCTGCCACTTCCTCCATCCCCCGGGATGTTCGGGAGGCGCTGGAACGGTCGACTGCAAACATTAAGCCGCCGGTAAGCAAAATGTAAGCCGCAGATAAAGCAGGTCTGTTCGGGCGCAGGCACGTTCCTTCCGGTGACCGCTTACCCGGAGGCAAATTTCATGAGCACGAACCACGTTACAGGCGGAACGGTACGTCCGAATCTTTCTATCCATCCGATCTGCGCCTTCCTCAAACAATACTGGCGTACTTTTCAGGAGGAGCGGCGGCGTCAAAAATTGCGGACCGCTTTGTATGCACTCAACGATCATGACCTCAAGGACATCGGAATTTCGCGCGGTATGATCGAACATATTGGCTCGCACCCGACCGTCGACCCACGATTTGTCGGGAGAGACCACCTGGAGGGTGGCTGAAGATGGGGCCTATTGGTTCGGTTGCACTGGTCCGCCTGTGGCCCATCGCGTCATCCAGCTGCGCTGAAGTATTTGGTCGCTATTGGTGCACAGCGAACTCTGCCAAGCTCTCTGCCCGCCAGATTTATGGGTTCACGGCCTGAAGACAAAACGGGATGACGACTCGAAGAGATGTTGTCCCGCCGAACGTCAGACTTCGAAATCCTCGGGCACGGTGCCGAACGTCCGCAACACGGTGATATGCCCCTCCGGAAAGCCGACGCGAACGAAGGCCGCCGCGCCCGCGTGCCCCAGCACCCGCCACATGCCCTGCGCGCGCTCGATCGCGGCCGCCGGGCTGGCACATTTGGCTTGATCGCCCGGCACCAGATCGCGACCTGCAAAGTCGAACGGCATGGCGATAAAATGCGTGATCTCGCTGATGGGCGTGCCTCCTGCCTGCGGATTTTTTTATCAGGCAAGACCGGATCGTCAAATCTGGCGTTGAGCTGGATCAATCGGGCGAGGGATGGTCGCGGCGGGGACGCTACTGGTCTTTCTCGAGATAGCTGCTGTGAATGCTGACGGGATAGCTCGATCCGTCGAAGACGACGCGGATCGTCGTCTCGGATCGTCCGAAGCCGACGACTTTTGCGGTGGTGGCGCGGCTGCGGGTCATTCTCTGCCTGCCCAGTTCACTCAAACGCACTCGGTCGCCTATCTGGTAATACTGTTCCTCGGCTGACATCTCTGTTGCCTGCGTGTTTTTGTCTTTGTGCAATAGCGCGATGAAAAGGTTCAGCTATGTGAAGCGGATCACTCTCGCGGGATTGTGTCCGTGACGCGAAATTGCACAGCGCAGGCGCTGGACAGGGCGCAGCAGCAGGGCAGGTGTTGCAAGTCCGACACGACGGGCAACTGACCCGACTCGGTGTCAAGCCCCGCTATCGAAAATATTTCGCTTTACCGGAATTCTGATTTGCGGTAGAGATCGACTCAGCCCGTGTCGCCATGAGGGGCGCTTCGCGGTCGTCACGAAACGTGGCGCGGGTTGCGATGGACGCTTGCGGCGTCAGGTTTGCTTCGGCGAGCCCGACGAAACGCCGGGAGCGTACGGCGAAGTCGTGTGGTTCTGGCGCCGCGACCGTGGCGCTTAAGTCGGCGTGAAGCAGCGCCGATGACGGTGGCAAACAACGCCGCTCACCGGGGAGATCACGTATAAGCCGTAAAGCCATTGCGCGGGGAAGGCCGGGATGTCTCGGCTGTACCTGTAGTGTTTTGCCCGAGCGCTTCGGCGCACGGGATGCCCGTGTGCTCCGGCGCACGGGATCTACGGGCGCAGTCGGCGCCCGGCCTTCCCTGCGCCCTCTGTTCAGGAGAGGGCAATGAGTTTGCAAAACCTCGGACAAACCGTGTCGCGAGAATGAGAATCCGTGTGCCTTAACCTTAACAAGTGTCGTCCCGGCGGAGGCCGGGACCCAGACGCCGTGACGGTCGTTGCTTGGCGCGATGGTGGTTGGCTTTCCCTCAACAATGATGACGCGTGGTTATGGGCCCCGGCCTTCGCCGGGGCGACTCGGAGAAGGCAAGCGGGTCGGCCAAAAAGGTCACCCATCCTGCCCCTTCTTTGCCGTTGCAGCCATTGGCCTTTCTCGTCTAGAACGGCCCGGTCCGGGACCAATCGCAACGAACCGTCAACGGTTTTGGCCGAGGATTCCGGGCTTGAAGGGTTTGGCAATGCTGATTCGCAGCGAAAATGGCGGGATTTTGGGTGGGGCGGCCGATGCCGTCCGCGCGCCCACGATCCCGGCTGCGTCCCTGCCCACCCTCCTTATTGGCGGGCTTCTGCTTC
>JAKFVP010000516.1 GCA_021732175.1 Bradyrhizobium sp. | reverse complement strand
GGGTCCGCGACGGCGCCCTGCCCGGCCGGATTGAACGGCAGCGAAGCCTGAAGCCGCATCAGGCCGTAGATGATCAACACGCCGCCGACGTGGAACAGGAGCATGGCGACCGTGTAGGTCAGCCAGTGCTGCTCGCGCCTCTCGTCGACGCCGCCGATCCAGTATGTCGCGCGTTCGAGCGGGCGCAGTACCGGCGACAGGAAGGTGCGCTCGCCGTTGAAGACTTTCGTCATGTACCAGCCGACCGGCTTTGTCAGCGCGGCGATGATGACGCAGTAGAGGATGATTTGGGTCCAGCCGATGGCGGTCATGGCTTAAGCCTTTCGAATTTGCTTCGATCGCAAGAGCACGGCCAAGAGGCCGAGCAGCGTCGCGCTCAGCAGCGCGTACGCCAGAAAAATCTCTACGAGGATCATCACGGCTCAGAAGCGCTCTGGGCGCAGCAGGGCGTAGGTGAGGTAGAACAGGAGGCCGAGCGAGACGAGGCCGGCGAGCGAGTAATCGAAGATCATGGCTCTCTCCTCACAGCCGTTCGCAGACATAGGCGTAGCCGATCCCGACGGCGAACAGGCCGGCGGCGATGGCAAGCATCAGAATGTCCATCATGGAGTGTGCTCCGGGTTGTGCCTGACGGTTCTGCGGAAGCATCACCGGTTTTAGGCAAGGCGAGTTGCGCCATATCAACTATCCGACCGGGACGGATCGCCGCATTCGCCGTAATCAGTGGCGCTGAAGTGCCAGCGGGCGCATAGGTTTTCGAGAGGACGGGAATAAGTACGTTATAGGAATCCCATAAGTACGCCGCCCGGATGCGGCCCAAGGCTCGCCCGGCCGTCCTTTTTCCGGTCCTATGCTGCGCTTATGCCATCGCCGCCCGGCCGCACTCGAATTCATACTCGCACCGCTGGATATTCGGGATGTGAGACAGCAGCTTTCCCGCCGGCAATTTATCTTCCGACAAGGCAAGCAATGCTCCGGCACGAGGTTCACATCCCCGTGGAAGGCCGCCGCTCCGCCATTGAAAGGAATGCCAACGTGAAGCTCGTCGAACCTCCCTCGTGCAGTTCTCCCTCCACCGTCGTCTTCATCGGCCGCAACAGCCGCGGCCAGTGGGTCGCCCAGGAACAGAACGGCCTGTTCGGCGGCCTGTTCGTCAGCCGCGCCCAGGCCGTCAAATACGCCCTGTTCGAAAACGGCGATCACCCCGAAACCATCGTAGAACTTTCCCGCGGAGTTGAACTCGACATGGGCCGCAGGCCCGCCGAGTCAACGCGAGCAGCTTAGGGCGGCCCGAGTGGTCATGATCTCGACAATCGCCCTGCCCTGGCTCACGGGCTATATCCCCGATCTTCCCACCCCGTTCGACGAGGCCGGCCGCGTGGACCTCAAGGCCTTCGCGCGGCTTTGCGAACGCCAGATCGCGGCGGGCGTGTCGGCTATCGTGGTCTGCGAGACCGCCGGCGAGGCCTCAACGCTGTCGCCGGCCGAGCAGGAATTCGTCATTCGCGCGGCCGTCGACATTGCGCGCGGCCGTGTCCGCGTCATCGCGGGCGCCGGCTCGAACTCGACCGAACAGGCGCTTCAGCTGACGCGGCGCGCGGAAGCAGCCGGCGCCGATGCGATCCTCTCGGTCGTGCCCTATTACAACAAGCCTGTGCAGAGCGGCATCCATGCGCATTTCCAGGCGGTATCGCTCTCGACGGCTCTGCCGGTCATTCTGCACGACACCCCCACGCGCACCGTCCGCGAACTCGCCGACGATACGCTTGCCCGGCTGTGTCAGTCCAATCGGTTTGCCGGGCTGATGGACGGATCCGGCGATGTGACGCGTCCCATCCGACTGAGCGCGCGCGTGCCGCCGGGCTTTCGCTTCCTGTCCGGAGATGATGCAACCGCCCTCGCCTATATCGCCGCGGGCGGAGATGGCTGCATCTCGACCATCTCAAACGTGACCCCGGATGCATGCCGGGCGATCTACACGAGCCTGCGCCAGGGACGGCTGTCATCGGCGCGCCATCTGGAACGGCGCCTGCTGACGCTGGAGGCCTGCCTCAGCAGGCAAAACCCCGCAGCGCTCAAGTATGCATTGAGCCTGCTCGGCTTGATGGACCCTGCCCCGCGCCTGCCGCTGGTCGACCCCGATGAAACCACGAAGGCCGAAATCGCGCGAGCCGTCAGCGGTCTGGCGGAAGACGAGCTGGCGGACGCGGTTCAGGCCTAATTTCGGCTTGGTGTGTCGCCGACAAAGGCATCACATATGGGTGACCTGGATGCAGTCGAACGGCACGCGATATTGTTACGCGCTTGGCACCTCGCCATGCTGCGATTTGCGCTGACGCACGAGAACGCCGACCGCCTTGGGGTGCTTGCGATCGCAAACGAGATCGACAGACTGGGCCGGCGGCCACGGGACGGGCAAGGCTTCAGCTTCTTTCGCGAAACCAGCGCACGCCTGTGCGCAGCGGTGCTGCATCGCCAGGAGCGCGACATCGGCGTCCTGAATGGCTATCTCGCCCAAGTCGACGATAGCCGTCTCCGCTCCGCCCTGGCAGCCGCACTCGATATTCCGCAGCCGAGGCCGAACCTGGCGCGTAAGCGCATCGGACCGGACCAGGATTTGTGGAAGGGCCTGCCGTCGCGGGCCAGCGCGCGGCCGTAATGAACTGCAGCCTCTTATGGAATACCTATAAATCCGCCCCGCACCTCCTCTCGTTTTCAAACGGCGTTCTGACCACTTTCCGGATGCGGCCATCCCAGGCTGTCCTGTCTTGTGAGTCACTGCCATGTCACCCTTCATCACCCAAAATCCCGCCACGCTTGCCGAACGGCTGCACAATGCCGCCGCCGCAACGCCGGCGCTGATTGATGACGTGATCCGCGAAGCCTGCCGGCGCTTTCCCTCGCAGGGCCAGTCCGCGAGGACGGAGCGTGTCCAGCAACTGATCGAGCTGGGTGCCTGGACCGACGCGGCACTCGCGCTGATCGACCTGGAGCTGCCGCAGTGGCGGGTCCGCCGACTCGCTTACGACAGCGGCGAATGGCATTGCGCGCTATCGCGCGAGCGCGAGCTTCCGGACTGGCTTGACGATTCCGTCGAGGGCCGTCACGCCGATCTGGCTCTTGCCATCCTCAGTGCCTTTGTCGAGGTACGGCGCAACAGCCCGCCTTCGCACCGGCCCAGCGTGCCGGCTGCCGGCCGGAACGAGCGCCCGCGCTACGAGCCGGTCTGCTGCGACAGCTTTGCGTAAGCCATCGCCGGGGAGTGCCGTCGTGAAGCCGTCGCAAAACCTGCCGGAATCCTTGAAATCCATCCAGGTCGTGGTGCGCTTCATGCTGCGCCTGGCGATCCTGCTGGCGTTCGCGTGGCTCGGCGCCAGCAGCTTCGCACAAAACATGGTTGCACTGGCGTTGATGTCCGCTGCTCTGTGCGCAGTCTATGCCGTGGTGCAGGGCGAGTTGCCATTCCGCGCAGATCTCAATCACTGGGACGAGATGACGGCCTATGTCGCCCTGTGCTCTCTTGCCAGCCACTTCGCCCTGACCGGCTGACGGCCGGCTTGCCCAGAATACTCAGTAAGGTCAGGCGCCGCGGGTGGTGACATCGAACAGATGCTTTTCCCGCCATTTCGGGCCTGGCCCGCGCATGTAGTGCTCCTCCGGCCGGTATTTCGCAATCCGCCCGTCGAATGCCGTGCGGACGAGAGAAGCCAGAAGGTCAGCGACTTTCACGGCAATGGAGGCGAGACGGGATACGGGAGGGACCGACATGTGAAACTCCAGCGGCTGGTCTGCGGCTTAGCGGGGCGGCATCTGCCCTTGGCGAGGGATGGGATAGCGCACGCTACGAAGCGTCAGTTCGCGCTGCAGGCGGCGCAGCTTCGCTGCGGCGATCGCCTCGATCACCGCGGTGAAATAGCCGTGGCCCCGATTGTGCGCAGTACGATTGCGAACCGATCTTGCTTTGATTCTGGCGAGATCAGCGCCAACAAGTGAGTGTGCCATGGCCGAACTCCTGGCGGCTCGAAATGAATTCCTGATTTGAAAGATGCTGGCCGACGCATAGGAAATCGAGGCGATGGCCGGGTTCACCTCATAGCCGCGGCATAAGGACGGGCCAGGACGCGCTTGCGCATTCTTCAAGGCCTGGAACGCCGATCGGCCCAAATCGGGCCCTTTATGACGTCCTTATGCCAAGGCACTGCATTCACTCTCGATTTAATATGCCTTCCGGCCGATCTCTCTCGCATGTGGTCGGAAATCGCGACCAAGCGAATGGAGACGTGTCATGCGTGCATATGCGATGATCCATCGGGACAATCATCCCGTTGCAGGATGGTTGTCGAAAAAGTCCGTGCGCACTCTGGTGCTGGTCGGCACCCTGCTTGCCGTCAGCCTCGCGATCAACGCGACTATCATCTTGCTAGCAAGCAGGTAACGCCTGACTGCCCGCGCAAGAGTGAGGCCAGCACGAGCCGGCCCTTGCCCCTATACTTCTCCTATGCCGGGCCGCGCGAGCCCCTCTCGCATTTCTATGGCTTCATCTGCAAGTGATGCCCGTGGAACTCAAAGGAGGCCGCCATGGCGGTCATCACCCTTCAGACAATCGGCTCTGCTAATTCGGTACAACGCATCTCCGCCACACTGAAAGCCGCGGCTGGCGCGATGCGTTCGATCATCGACTCGTACGTGACGTACCGGATGCAGACATCGGCTTCGCAGGCAGCCCAGACCCGCCACCCCGCGGCAGAAGCCGCCAGGGCGGACACCTCGCCTGTCCCTCCGGCAGCGGAGCCGTGCAACGGCGCGCTGCTGCCACTCGAGCCCGGCATCATCAGCGATGTCATTCCCGCGTTCTTTGTCGGCCGCAACCATGACGGCCTCTGGATTGCCCGAGAGGCCAAGGGCACAATCGGCGGATTGTTCCTGTGCAAGGAGTCGGCGATCTCGTTTGCCCGGGAGCAAAGCGGATCTTCCGGATGCGCGATCATCTTCCCAACGCAGCGTTTCGAGCTGGATATCGCCAACAGCGGCAATCCGCTGGCACCCTTCCTCGGGCGACTGATCCGCTTCGCACATGTCCAGTGGCGACGGGCGAGGGCCTCATCCGGTGCTTCGCATCGCCGCTGAACGAGGACCTGCGAAAATGACTGTGCTGACTCACCTTCACGGTCCGGCTGGAAGCGTGGCCGGGCGTTCCGATGCACGAGCCAGCGGCAAGGCGCATATGGGGGCTATCAAGCGCTTCTTGGCGGGCGTGCTTTCCGCGCTCGCGGCGACTGCAGCGGTCGCCGGCGCAATGGCGCTGAAGGGCGCATATTTCTTTTCGCATTTCAGCTATTGAGCGAGAGTTTGTCGGGTCGTCCTTCCGATGCTACCAAGCCTTGCCGCCAGCGCCTCACTTCCGGCGGCCAACCCGCAACAGCCATGGGAGGAAAAGCTTGATGGCGCCGAAGATGAAGAACCAGACGAGCGCAAACACGTCGAATGGCGGCGCGTTCGCATCGCTCAGCCTAGCCGCCGCCAGCAAGCCAAGGAAACCAACGACGCCCAGCATTGTCACGGCCGAATCCGCCATCAATGCCATCCGCGCTTGCGCTCGTCGTCCGGTGCGTTTCCTTGAGGTCATGGACCGGTAAGGTGGTCAGGGAGGCATAGGAATACGAGTTGATGCAGACAGGCAGTAAATAGGCGCCGCATAAACACCGGAGTCTCTCGGACGCACGCGTCCGGCGCCATTTATGGCCTTCCTGCGTCCCCGGCCGCCTAGTACAATCGGCATGAATTCCTTCAGGCCGTTTCTCCCGCGCAGCCAAATGGCTCTCGAAAGAAAATGGCGATGCCGGATTATTCGAGGAAGGCGAAGCGATGACCGACGTTGAATCGAGATTGCAACCTGACATCGAGACCGGCGATCGCGATCCCCTGACTCCGCAGTGGGTAGGCTATCTCGCTTCCGTTGCAATGACCGCGGCCGCTACGATCGTCGCCATCGCCGTCGACTCCCATGTGAGCATTCCCAATCTTTCCCTGGTGTTCGTCATTCCGGTGATCGTGGCCGGCCTCAGCTTCGGCCTCGGTCCATCGATCTGCTCGGCAATCCTCGGAGCGCTGGCTTTCAATTTCTTTCTCACCGAGCCGCGCTATTCGCTTGTCATCGACGACCCCTCGAACATCTGGGCCATGGCGCTATTGTTCGTGGTTGGGCTGATCGTGAGCGGCGTTGCGTTTACGTCCCATCGCAGGGCGGCAGAGGCCTCGCTGTTGAGGAAGCAGGCGACGATCCTGCAGAAATACAGCCAGGACGTTGTCGCGGCCGGCAATGCGGATGCGATCGCATCCATCACTTCCCAGGCGCTCGCCGCCTTGTTCCGAGTTCCCGCCGTCGTGCTGCTGCTCGCGGATGGACAGGTGATTTCCACCCGGCGAACCGGCGACGCAGAGCCCCGGGAAGCGGAACTGGAAGCAGCACGATCGTCCCTGACCGCGGGAACTGTCCTGCGCGGTGGCGTCTATCCGCATCCGGACTCTCGGTTTGATTTCTGGCCACTGCGGACGCCCGATGGTCAAACCGCCGTCATCGGGCTTGCGTTCGATCTGGACGAACGTCCCGAGGAGCCGGATACGCACGTCACTGTCGTATCCAGTGTTCTGGCCCTCGTGCTTGATCGTCAGAGCCGGCGCATTGCCGCGAATTAGGAGCAATACGCGGGGAAAACGATCGCGATCCTGGTTTCATGAGCCAAATCAAGCGGATTCCGAAAGATGGAATTTTTCTTCGTTAAATCGGCATAGACGGTTGACAATTCCATAAATCAGAACTATCTTCCCGCCATCCCGTGCCGCCAGAGGGGCGGATCATGATCGCCACGATACGTTGGCGCGGGTGGCGATGGGCCGTTGTGGCGTCAGGTGACTTGTGCATCCGGCGAAACGTCTACAGCGGCCGGCGAAATCGTGTGGTTCTGGCGCCGCGACCGTGGCGTCTATTCCCATCGGCCTGTGCTGGCGGGACAACGGTGACAACAAACGCCGCTCACCGGGGAGATCACGTATAAGCCGTCAAACCACTCGCGCGGGGAAGGCCGGGATGTCCCGGCTGTACCTGTCAAACCCGTGTGCGTTTCTTTACCATTGCACACGGCAATTTGCAGGCGCGGTCGGCGCCTGGCCTTCCCTGCGCCCTCTGATCGAGAGAGGGCCAACGAAACAGCAAAACCCGGACAAAACGAGTCGCGGGAACGACGACGCACGTTAACTACGGATACGGGCGATATGAACCGTGCGGGCGGCGTCGACGACTAAACGCCTGTGGAACGCGATAGCCGCCTGTCCCACGACAACCGGCCCAATGATACCCTGACCTGCACATGATGTTCGACCGGGCCTACCGCCAGCGCCTCGAAGCCGACCTTACGCGATGGGAAGCCGACGGATTGGTCACGCCTGCGGCTTCCGCCGCCATCCGCAACGCGCTTCCGCCGCTGCCTTCCGGCATCAACATCCCCGTCGTGGTCGGCATCGTCGGCGGCCTGCTGATTGCCGCAGCGTTCCTCGCCTTCATCGCCGCGCACTGGATCGAGATCCCGCGCCTTTCGCGGCTCGCCATCCTGTTCGCCGGCATCGTCGTGGCCTATGGGCTCGGCGGCTGGTTTGCCCGTACCGAACGGCCGGTGCTTTCCGACCTCTGCGTCGGCGTCGGCGCGATCATCTTCGGCGCCGGCATCGCGCTGGTCGGCCAGATGTATCATCTCGGTGGCGACTTTGCCGGCGGCATGCTGCTGTGGGCCATCGGAGCACTTGCCGCCGCGGCCCTCACAGGCTCGCGCGGCGCCCTTGCCGTGGCCCTTGTAGCCGCCGTCATCTGGACCAGCATGCGCACCGTCGACGAGATGGATGCGCCGCATCTGCCCTTCCTGGTGATCTGGTTCATCGCCGCAGCGCTCGGCCTCGCCTGGAATTCCCGCATCGCGGCCCACCTCGTTTCAGTGGCTGCAATCCCCTGGTGGGTTGCTGCGGCCATTGCGCTACCCATGCAGAGCGGCATTTTCGTTCCTGCAGGCGGCGCGGCGCTCGCGCTCGGCGGCGCGTTGGCGCTCACGCTGTCGCCGTGGCCGAGATTCGCCTCGGCCGGCGCCGTGCTTGCGACCTACGGCGCCCTTGCATTGGCTGCGACCGCCGTCTGGGAGACGGCGACGGCCAACGAGTTTGTCTACAACCGCACCGCAAGCGTAAGCCCGCTGCCCTGGGCGCTCGCTTGCGGGATCGCCGGCGCCATCGCCGCATTGGCCGCGGGCGCGGCAAGGCGCGCGACGGGCGTCACCGTTGCCGGTGTTTCGGTCGTGCTCGTGCTCATCGCCACGGCGATCTGGAGCCGGCCGCATACCGGCGAACCGTGGCTGATGTATGCGCTTTGTCTCTGCGCCATGGTCGGCCTTGTCGCTTCCGGCATGCTCGACGACCTCCGCCCGCGCATCGTCGCCGGCTGGCTCGGGGTGGCCGGCGTCATCGTGGCCATCACATGGACGGTGCAGGGCTCGCTGCTCGGCCGCTCGGTCTTCCTCGCCGCGGCCGGCGCCATCGCCGTCGTGCTGGCGCTGGCGCTCAACCGCCTGGTGCCGAGGGCCGACAAATGAGCAACGCCGCCGCAACTTTCGCCCGGTTCTTCGCGCGCATCCCCAGGACGGTGCTGTTCGGCGCGGCGATCCTCATTCAGGTCGCGCTGTTGGCTGCGATGGTCGTCGATCGCGCGCAGGTCCTGCGCGAGGGGACGGAAGTGAAATTGCAGACCCGGCCGGTCGATCCCCGCGATTTCCTGCGCGGCGACTATGTCGTGCTCGGCTATGACATGTCGCAGTTGAAGACCGGCGCGCTGAAGGACCAGCCTTCGCCCTCCAGCCATCCGTTCGTGTACGTCAAGCTCGCGCCCAACCGCGACGGCTTCTATGAAGCAGTTTCGGTGCACGCGGCGCCCGTCCCGGTAACGAGCCCCGAGGTCCTGATCCGCGGCCGCGTCCGATATGGCGCATCCTGCGGCGGCTCGGAGAAGCCGACCTTCTGCAACGAGATCAACGTCCGCTACAATCTGGAAAGCTATTTCGTGCCGGAAGGCGAAGGCAAGAAGCTGGAAGACGCCCGCAATGCGCGCAAGCTGACCATCGTCGCCGCGGTGTTGCCGTCCGGCCGCGCCGCCATCAAGCGCCTGCTGCTCGATGGCCAGCCGGTCTACGAGGAGCCTTGGTACTAGCTTTATTCAGCCGCGGCCTGTTGCTCGACCTTCTCCGCCTTGACGGCGCAGAACTTGAATTCCGGGATCTTGCCGAAGGGATCGAGCGCCGGATTGGTCAGCAAATTCGCCGCCGCCTCGGCGTAGCAGAACGGCATGAACACCATGTTCTCAGGCACGTCGCGGTCGGAGCGCACCTTGACCTCAACCGCACCGCGGCGGGTCATCAGGCGAATGAAATCGCCGGGCCACACTTTCAGCCGCCGCATGTCCTTCGGCGACATGAAGGCGACCGCTTCCGGCTCGATCTGGTCGAGCACGGAGGCGCGACGGGTCATGGAGCCCGTGTGCCAGTGCTCGAGCACGCGGCCGGTGGAGAGCACCATCGGATATTCGGCGTCGGGCAGTTCGTCCGGCGGGATCACCTTGGCCGGCACGATCTTGCCGCGGCCGCTCTCGGTCGGGAAACCCGTGGTGAAGATGATCTCGTTGCCGGGCTTGGTCGGATCGTCGGCCGGATAGGTGACGGCGCCTTCGCGCACCAGCCGTTCCCAGCTGATGTTCTTCAGCGCCGGCATCAGTTGCGCCATCTCGGTGTAGACGTCGCCGGGGCCCGCATAATTCCACGGCAGGCCCATGCGCTTGCCGATCTCCTGGATGATCCAGAGATCCTGCCGTGCGTCGCCGGGCGGCTTGACCACCTGGCGCGCCAGCTGCACGCGGCGGTCCGTGTTGGTAAAGGAGCCGTCCTTCTCGGCAAATGCCGAGGCCGGCAGGATGACGTCGGCATGGAACGCGGTTTCGGTGACGAAGAGATCCTGCACCACGAGATGATCGAGCTTGGCCAGCGCCCCGCGCGCATGCTGCAGGTCGGGATCGGACATCGCGGGGTTCTCGCCCTCGATGTACATGCCCGTGATCTCACCCTTGTGGATCGCGTTCATGATCTCGACCACGGTGAGCCCGCGGACGGGGTCGAGCTCCTGGCCCCACAGCTTCTCGAAATTGCTGCGCAGATCGTCGCGGCTGACCGGCTGATAGTCGGGCAGGAACATCGGGATCAGGCCGGCGTCGGACGCCCCCTGCACGTTGTTCTGGCCGCGCAGCGGATGCAGGCCGGTGCCGGGACGGCCGACTTGGCCGGTGATCAGCGCAAGTGCAATCAGGCAGCGTGCGTTGTCGGTGCCGTGGATGTGCTGGCTGATGCCCATCCCCCAGAAGATGATCGACGACTTTGCGCGCGCATAGGTTCGGGCAACCTCGCGCAGCGTCTGCGCGTCGATGCCGCAGATCGGCGCCATCTTCTCCGGCGTGAACTCCTGGATCTTCTCCTTCAGGTCCTCGAAGCCCTCGGTATAGCCAGCGATGTACTGATCGTCGGTCAGGCCTTCGTTGATGATCGTATGAATCATCGCGTTCAGCATGGCGACGTCGCTTCCCGGCTTGAACTGCAAATGCGCAGTCGCGTGACGCGACAGGGACTGCTTGCGCGGATCCATGACGAAGAGCTTGGCGCCCTGCTTCGCCGCGTTCTTGATGAAAGTCGCCGCCACCGGATGGTTCACCGTCGGGTTGGCGCCGATCACCCAGATCACTTCGGCATCCTTGGCGGCCAGGAACGGCGCCGATACCGCGCCCGAGCTCAGGCCTTCGAACAGTGCCGCCACCGAGGAGGCGTGGCACAGCCGCGTGCAGTGATCGACATTGTTGGAGCCGAAGCCGGTGCGCACCAGCTTCTGGAACAAATAGGCTTCCTCGTTGGAGCCCTTGGCCGAGCCGAAGCCCGCGAGCGCTTTCACGCCCTTTTCGTCGCGGATCTTCACCAGGCCCTTGGCGGCGATATCCAGCGCCTCGTCCCACGACGCCTCGCGGAAATGCGTGAAGGGATTGGCCGGATCGACCTGGTCGTTGGCGTCCTTCTTGGCATTGGGCAGCCGCACCAGCGGCCTGGTCAGGCGGTGCGGATGGTGGATGTAGTCGAAGCCGAAGCGGCCCTTCACACACAACCGATTATGGTTGGCCGGGCCGTCGCGGCCTTCGGCATAGATCACCTTCTCGTCCTTGACCTGATAGGTGACCTGGCAGCCGACGCCGCAGAACGGGCAGAGCGAATCCACCTTCTTGTCGGCATAGACGACGCGGGTCTGCTTCTCGTCAAGCATCACGGACGGCATCAGCGCGCCGGTCGGGCAGGCCTGCACGCATTCGCCGCAGGCAACGCAGGTGGATTCCCCCATGGGATCGTCGAAGTCGAACACGATCTTGGCGTCGGCATTGCGGTAGGCCATGCCGATGACGTCGTTGACCTGCACCTCGCGGCAGGCGCGCACGCAGAGGCCGCACTGGATGCAGGCATCGAGGTTGACGCGCATCGCCGGATGGCTGGCATCGCCTTCCCAACGCTCTGCGGCGGGAAAGCGGCTCTCGGTGATGCCGACTGCATCGGCCCAGTTCCAGAATTTGGAATCCGGATCGTGCGAGGTCTCGCGCGCCGGCTGGTCGGCGACGAGCAACTCCATCACCATCTTCTGCGCGGCAACGGCGCGCAGAAGAT
>JAKFVP010000517.1 GCA_021732175.1 Bradyrhizobium sp. | reverse complement strand
ACAGAGGGCCGGCTCGATGGCGCCCATTGAGAGTTTCAATTGGATTGAGCGGTCTGGCGCGTTTATGGCTGGCTGAAAATAGCCAGCCAAGGTCGCTCCCGGCCATGAAACGAAAGCTCGCAACGCGTAGCCTTGAGTGCGGTCAGCCGTCCGCCCGCCAATCCGGCGCCGGCGGGCTGTGGACCGTCTGCGTGAGCATGATGCTCCTGTGCTCAATCATGTTTCTCGCGGGATTGTCGGTTCTCCACCTGATCGCCTAGAACCCGGAAGCGTGCTTGTACGCAGGCCGGTCGGTGCTATGCTTGCGTGAAGTTCGGATCGGGACTGCACTTGAGCGCTCCGCCTCCTCCTTTTGACTTCGACCTTCTACGCACTTTCGTGGCGGTCGTGGACAATGGCAGCTTCACCAGGGCGGGTGAGCGGATCGGCCGCACCCAGTCCACCGTCAGCCTCCAGATCAAGAAGCTGGAAGAAAACCTCAAGCGGCCCCTGTTCGAACGGGGCAGCCGCGAACTCCAGGTCACCTCCGATGGCGAGACCTTGCTGGGCTATGCGCGACATCTGCTCCAGCTCGCGGATGAAGCCCGGGCCCGTCTCATGGAGCCGGACATCGAAGGCACCATCCGCCTGGGAACGACCGAGGATTTCGCGACGGTCTATCTTCCCGACATTCTGGCCCGCTTCGCACAGGCGCATCCGCGCGTGATCCTGGATGTGAACTGCAATTTCAGCTTCAACCTGCTCGAGGGCTTCGCGAAGGGCGAATACGACCTGGTTCTTATCAAGCGCGAACCGCAGGCGTCGACCGGCGGCGTTCCGGTGTGGCGCGACGTGCTGGTCTGGGTTTGCTCGCCGCAGTTCGTGATAGATCCCAATCTTCCGCTCGCGCTCGCGCTCGCGCCCTCACCGGACGTCTATCGCAAGCGGGCGCTGCACAGCCTTCGGGAGGCGGGCCGCGACTGGAGGATCGTCTACACCAGCGTGAGCAGCGAAGGCCTGCAGGCGGCGGTGCGGGCGGGCCTCGCTGTGACGGTCCTTTCAAAGGACATGATGCCGCCCGGCCTGAAGATCGTCGGCGCCGAACACCACCTTCCGGTGCTGCCAGATACGGAGATTGCGCTCTACCGCGCGCCGGGCCGGCTGGCGCGCGCCGTGGAACTGCTGGCGGAGCACATCACGCATTCGCTCCAACTCCGCCCGAAGTCGGATTCGGAGAAGCTTCACCCGAAGCTTCGCTAGCCTCTTGCTCACGCCGGTCTCCGGACTGGTTGCAGAGAGGTGATTTCAACGGACGCCTCGCTTCCAATGAACCTCATTGAAGAATTCAATGGCGCCGGTTTCGCCTTGCGGAACGGCCGCCGGCCTTCCTATCTGACCGGCAACGATGCGCCGTTGTGGCGGATCAATCCCTGGAGCTCTTCGATGCATTTGTCTCGATGGCGGGCCGCCCATCCGGGATCGGCGCCGCCGAAGTCCGGCGCGTTGATGGCGACCGCGCGCTTGGTCACCCTGGCGCTGGGCCTGTCGGCTGCGGCTCATTCCGTCGCCGCGCAAGCGGGCGAAGGCGATATCGCCATTGCGCTGGACGAGCGCGAAGTGCGGTTTGCCGGCATCACCACGACGAAGCCGGACAGGGAGCAGCTCGATGTCGAACTGTCGCTTCCCGGCACGGTCGCCATTCCTCCCCAGCAGCTCCGTATCGTGGCGGCGCCCGCCAGCGGATTGATCGAATCCATGTTGATCGCTTCGGACGAAGCGGTGAAAGGCGGGGAGCCGGTCGCCCATCTTCGCTCCATGGAAATCGTCGAGGCGCAGCGCCAGTTCCTGGCCTCGCTGTCGGACGAAGCGCTGGCTGCCGACCGTTTGCGGCGGATCCAGATGCTGGTCGAAGCGCGGGCAACGCCGGAGCGGGAGTTGCGCGCCGCGGAAACCGCCGCGACCAACGCCAAGGCCCATCTAGACGAGCGACGGCAGATTCTCGCTCTCATGGAGTTGTCGCCGACGGAAATCGAAAATCTGCAATCGAGCCGGAAGATATTGCCGTCGGTGACGGTCCATGCGCCGGTCGGCGGCATGGTGGTGAAACGCCACGTCAGCCCGGGCGCGCGCGTCGACGCGGCCGCGCCGCTCTACACCATCGCCAAGCTCGAGCCGCTGTGGGTGAGCATTCAGGTGCCCGCCTCGCGGCTGCCGGCGATCTCGGTAGGTGACGCGGTCGACCTGCCGGCCTACGGGGCGAAGGGGCGCATCATCCGGGTCGCCCGCACCATCGATGCTCAGACGCAGTCAGCCTCCGCCATCGCCGAGATCGACACCAACGGCGCGGCGGTCCGGCCGGGGCTGGCGACCACGGTCACGGTCCGGCTGAACCAGGGTCCCGACCCGCAATGGTCGGTACCGGCGGCCTCGGTGGTTCGCCACCGTGATCGCAGCTGGGTGTTTGTCAAAGCAAGAGAGGGCTTCATTGCCCGCCCCGTGCAGGTCATCGCGGAATCGCCTTCCCGCACATCCATTCGCGCCGATCTCGCCGCGGACGACGAGGTGGCCGATCGCGGCATCATATCCTTGCTGGCCGAACTGGCTCTCGCAGACAAGAATTGAACATGCTGTCCGGGTTCATCAACCTTGCGCTCAAGCAGCGCGTCATCGTGCTGCTGGGCGCGTTCGCTCTCGCCCTGTGGGGCGCCAATTCATATCGGCAGCTTTCCATCGACGCCTTTCCCGACGTGGCGCCGGCCCAGGTCCTGGTCTCGATGCGGGCGCCCGGACTGACGCCGGAAGAGCTCGAAAGCCGCGTGACCCAGCCCATCGAGCTCGCGATGCGGGGCATCCCGAACCTGGTGAAGATGCGATCGACCACCCGCTATTCGGTCGCCCTGCTCACCTTCGAGTTTGCGGAAGGCACCGACATCTTCTGGGCGCGCGCGCAGGTCAACGAGCGCCTGGCGGGCGTGCGCGATCAATTGCCCAGCGGCGCCGACGGCGGCCTCGCTCCCCTCGTCACGCCGCTCGCCGAAATGGTCATGTTCACGATCGAGTCCGACAGTCTGACTCCGCAGGAACAGCGTTCGCTGGTCGACTGGACGATACGGCCCGCGGTTCGCGGTCTTCCCGGCGTCGCCGACGTCAACGTGCTCGGCGGCTTCGTTCGCACCTTCGAGGTGAGCCCGTCCGCGGCTGCGATGGCGTCCCGCGGAATAACGACCGAGATGCTCGAGAATGCGGTGCGCGTCAACAACCGCAACGACGGCGCCGGCCGGATCCGCAACGGCGAGGAGGCGCTGCTGGTCCGCGCCGAGGGCCGCATCCGGACGCTCGAAGACATCAAGAACATCATCGTCGCCGTTCGCGACTCCTCGATCGTCCGGGTGGGCGACATCGCCGACGTGCGTTTCGGATCGCTGGCGCGCAACGGCGTCGTCACCACAAACGGCGAGAAGGAGGCGGTGTGGGGGATCGTGCTGGGCCTGCGCGGCGCCAACGCCCGCACGGTCGTCGATGGCGTGAAGCAGAAGTTCGAGGAGCTGAAGCCCCTGCTCCCGGAAGGTGCGCGCATTGCCATCTTTTATGACCGGAGCGAGCTGACCGGCCAGGCCGTATGGACCGTGCAGAAGGTGCTGCTGGAGGCGATCGTGCTCGTCGTCATCCTGCTGTTCGTGTTTCTCGGCAATCTGCGTTCGGCGCTGGTGGTCTCGGTCGTTCTGCCGCTGTCGGTTCTCGCCACCTTCGGCATCATGCGTCTGTTCGGCTGGTCCGCGAACATCATGTCGCTGGGAGGCCTCGCGATCGCGATCGGCCTTCTGGTCGACTGTGCCGTCGTCGTGGTGGAGAACGTGGAGCATCGCCTGTCGCACGCCGAGAAGCCCGATTTCAGGGCCCGGCTGCAAATGACGCTCGAGGCCACCGGCGAGGTCGCCGTTCCGCTGATCTCGGGCGTCCTCATCATCGTGATGGTCTTCACGCCGCTGCTGTCGCTGCAGGGCTTGGAAGGTCGCCTGTTCGGGCCGGTCGCGCTCACCATCGCCTTTGCGCTGGGAACGGCGCTGCTGCTGTCGCTTACCGTGGTGCCGACGCTGTCGGCGTATTTTCTCAGCGCCGGGGCCGCCAAGGAGCCATGGCTGGTGCGGAAGCTGCACGCGGCCTACGATCCGGCGCTGCGTCGCGTGATGCGACGGCCGATCGTGCTGCTCGTCGGCCTTGGCCTCGGCATCGCCGCCGTCGTCACCGTGTTTCCGCGGATCGGCGCGACCTTCATGCCCGTGATGGACGAGGGAACGCCGGTCATCACGATCCGCAAATTCCCCACCGTGTCGGTCGACGAGGCGGCGCAGACCGATCTGCGCATCCAGCGCGCGCTGATGGCCGAGATTCCCGTGATCAGGAAGATCATGGCCCGCGCCGGCGCGGATGAGCTGGGCATCGACCCGGTCGGTCTCAACGAAACCGACATGTTCATGACGCTGGCGCCAAAGAGTGAATGGCCCAAGGATGCCGACAAGGAGTGGGTGCTGAACGAGATCAGGCGTGTCCTCGACGGCTTCCCGGGAATTGTCTACGCATTCACCCAGCCCATCGACATGCGCGTGCAGGAGATGATCATCGGCGCGCGCGGCGACGTGGTGATCAAGGTTTTCGGCGACGACATTAACACGCTTAACCAGGTGGCTCGCGACATTGCCGCGACCATCCAGCAACTGCCCGGATCGGCCGACGTGTTCGCCCTGCGCAATGCGGGGATGCGATATCTCACGGTGCGGGTCGACCGGGCCAAGGCCGGCCGGTTCGGCTTGAACTCACAGCAGGTTCAGGAAGCCCTCCGCGTCTGGGTGGACGGCCGCGATCTCGGCATCGTCCTGGAAGGGCAGGTGCGCACACCCCTGATGGTTCGCGGCGAGGAGAGGCAGCGCGCCTCGGCCTCGGACCTGGCGCGTGTTCCCATCGTGCTGCCTGGTGGGGGCACCGTCGAGCTGTCGCAAATCGCCGACGTTAGCGTCGACGATGGCCCGATCCAGGTGATCCGCGAGGACGGCCAGCGCTTCGCCACGGTACTGACCAACGTTCGCGGTCGCGACCTCGTCGGCTTCGTGGACGAGGCTAAGGCGGCGGTTGCCAAGAAGGTGGAGGTACCGCGCGGCTACACGCTGGTATGGGGCGGGCAATTCGAGAATCAGCAGCGCGCGTCGGCCCGTCTGGCCATTGTGGTGCCGATCGCGCTCGGCATGATCTTTCTGTTGCTGTACCTGACCTTCAACTCGGCGCGGCAGGCCGTCCTGGTGTTCTGCAATGTGCCGTTCGCGACCATCGGCGGCGTGATCGCCCTGTGGGCGTCGGGCGAGTTTCTGTCGGTGCCCGCTTCCGTGGGCTTTATCGCCTTGATGGGCATTGCCGTGCTCAATGGGGTCGTGCTGATCTCCTATATCAACGAGGTTGTCGCGCGGCGTGACCAGCCGCTTGCCGAAGCGGTGATGGAGGGAGCCCGGCGTCGGCTGAGGCCGGTGATGCTGACGGCTTCGATTGCGGCCCTTGGCCTGGTTCCGTTCGTATTCGCAACCGGCCCCGGCGCTGAAATCCAGCGCCCGCTGGCGATCGTGGTGATCGGCGGTCTGGTGACGGCGACGGCCCTCACGCTTCTGCTGTTGCCCGTGATGTACGAGAAGTTCGGCGTGTCCCCCGGCAGCCGCGAGGCGGCCGAATCCTCTGGCGGCCAGGGGCACGGGGATGCGGCGGTCATGCCGACCGGTCATGCGGGCGAAGGTGGAGAGGTCGCCCCGCATCGGCCGCCGGCTGTTCGCGAGCTTGCCTGACGAAAAATTGCCCCTGCGGGCCGGCGATCTCGCCGGCGCGCTGGGGTCGAGCGCCGCCGCGCCTGCTTTGCGCGCCCGCGCTGGACTCTCGCAATGCCGAGGTCCATCCTCGCCCTGTCCCAAAATTCCGGCCACAGAAACGAATTCAGGCGGAAACCATGATCTCATCCGCTGCCCCGCGGGGCGCATTGCTGTCGCTTGCATTCCTGCTCTGGACCGCCGCGGCCTCGGCCGAACAGCCGCAGGTCGTCGCCACGCCCGAAGAGGCCGGCTTCAGCCGCGCCGGGCTTGCGCGTATCGACGCCTACTTGAAGAACGAGATCGACAGCAACAAGATCCCCGGCGCGATGATGCTCATTCAGCGCAACGGCAGGACGGCTTATGCGACGAGCATGGGCGTGCGCGATCCCGCCACCAAGGCGCCGATGAGCGACGACACCATCTTCCGCATCTATTCGATGTCGAAGCCGATCACGACAGTCGCGGCGATGATGCTGGTCGAGGAAGGCAAGCTGCAGCTCGAGGATCCCGTCGCGAAATACATTCCGTCCTTTGCCAACGTCAAGGTCGGCGTCGAGAACAAGGGCGAGGGCGGCGCCGTCAGTCTCGATCTCGTGCCGGTGAAGAAGCCGATGACCATCCAGGACCTGATGCGTCACACCTCGGGTCTCACTTACGGCTTCTTCGGTGTCGGCGAGGTCAAGAAGGCCTATGTCGACGCGAAACTCACCGACGGCGATTTCGACAATGCCGAGTTCGCCGAACGGCTGGCAAAACTGCCGCTGGCCTATCAGCCCGGCACGACCTGGGACTACAGCCAGTCGACCGACATTCTCGGCCGGGTGATCGAGGTGGTGTCCGGCAAATCGCTGTATCAGTTCGAGAAGGAACGCATTCTCGATCCGCTCGGCATGAAGGACACCGCGTTCTATGTCGGCGATGCCGCCAAGGGCGCGCTGGTCGCCGAGCCCTTCCCGAACGATCGCACCATCGGCAACAACGCCGAGATGGCCGACCCGCGCGTGGTGAAGAAGTGGGAGTCGGGCGGCGGCGGCATGGTGTCGACGCTGTCGGACTATGCGCGCTTTGCCCAGATGATCCTCAATGGCGGCGTGCTCGACGGCAAGCGCTATCTCAGCCCGCGGACCATCGCCTATATGGGATCGAATCACATCAGCCCGTCGACCGGTGTCGTGCCGGGTCCCTATTATCTGCCGGGCCCCGGCTTCGGTTTCGGTCTCGGCTTTGCGGTGCGCACCGAGGCCGGCGCCAATTTCGCCGAAGGCTCGGTGGGCGAGATGTCGTGGTCGGGCGCCGGCGGCACCACCTTCTGGGTGGATCCGAAGGAGAACATGTTCGTGGTGTTCATGGCGCAGACGGTCAAGGAACGCACCCGGATCCGCGTCGCGCTGAAGAACATGGTCTACGGCGCGTTCGACAAATAGTTGCGAACTTCCGGTCTATCGCACAGCAAAAACGCCCCGCTTTCGCGGGGCGTTTTTGTTGACCGATCTGCGAAGAGCTATCGCGTCTACTTCATCGCGCCGAAACGGCTCTCGAACGAGTTCGACGACAGCGCGGGCTGGGCGCCCGCGATGGTAGAGTCCTTCGCCGCCGGGGCAGGGGCCGCTGTGGGCGCATCGGCCACGGACGGTTTCAGCGCTGGAGCCGCGGCAGGCTTGGCCGCAACCTGCTTCGGCTCAGGCTGCTTCGGGGCGGCAGCGGTGGCGCGCGCGATCGGCGCTGGCGCGGGCTTGCTCTCGGCTTTCGGCCTGGCGGCCGGCGGCGGGGCGCTGGCGGTCGTCTCGTTGCCGCCGAGGCCGACCTTGCGGGCGAGGCTGGAGAACCAGCCTTCGGATTCCTGCGCGGGTTGCTGCGCCGGCGTGGCGGCGGCGACGCGCGTCGCCGGAGCCGTTGCGGGCGCTGCGGCCACCCGCTGCTCTTCCTCAGCCGTGAGCCTCGGCTTTGGCGGGTTGACATGCGAGGGGATGGTGCCCGGTGCGCGCGACAGCGCCAGCAGCGAAAGACCCTGGCTGTCGCCGCCTTCGGAGAGGCCCGTATTTCCGTCAGGCAGCTTTGCCGCGAACACCTTGTTCATGCCGCCGTCGATGCCGGTATTCAGGCGCGCCACCGGCGTGCCGCGCGAGATCAGCTTGTTGGTCTCGCCCTGGTCCTGCTGCTGCTTTTCCTGCAGGGCCTCGGCGACTTCCTCGGGGATCGCATAGGCCGGACATTTCGCCGACGCATTGAACACCGGATCGCTCTTGGCGTTCGGCGCGCGGATCGCGTTGAAGACGTATTTCTTCTCGCAGAAATCGACCTTCGGTTCCTGCCGCGTCACCTCGAAATGATCGTAGCCTTCCTTGATCATCCGCCAGAATGGCATGTTCGGATTGTTGCGATGCTTCGCCATGTTCATTGGCGTCATCTTGAACGGGAACGCCTGCAGCTGGAACGCGCGCTGGCCGCCGAAGAAGGACTCACGGCCGAGCGAATAGATTTCCGCGATCTGCTCGTCCGTCATCGCGTAGCAGCCGCGCGACGAACAATCGCCGTGCACCATCAACTGCGAGCCGGTGCGGCCGAGCGCCTGATCGTAGGCGTTGGGATAGCCGGTGTTGAAGGAGAGGTAGAACGACGACTGCGGATTCATCTGCGCCGGCGTGATGGTGTAGAAACCCTCCGGCGCCTGGCGGTCGCCCTCGCGCACCTTCGGACCGAGATCGCCGGACCAGCGGCAGATCGGATAGGTCTTCAACAGCGCAAAGCGGCCGTCGCGGTCCTGCTTCCAGACCTCGAGCTCGGCTTCCTGCTTGAAGATGCGGACCAGGATCGGGGAGTTCAGGTCCATGTTCTTGTCGACCATGGCCTGGATCAGTTTCGGCGGGACGGGCTGGTTGGCCTTGGCGTTGGTGGCGAGCGAAATGTCGTCGGTGTTGCAGCCGGCCAGCATCACGCTCGCCGCAAGCACAGCCGAGGTCACAAGCAGCCGAACGGGAAGACCAGAGATCAAGCCGAAGCTCCACACCCATCGGACGACGTCGGCAACCCCAACATCAGCCTCATCGTCCTGAAGCCATTGATTAAAATATTACCCGTCACTCCACTGCGTCGCAACCCGAACGGGGCCGCTCCGTCCGGTCAGACGCAGCCATGGTCAACAGAGCTTAAACAGGCCGCTCGCGGCCTAATTGCGGCCGAAAACAGCGATTTTCGCCCAGTTGTTGCCGCATTTTTCCGGGGCCCCGGGGAAGCGTCTTTGCCGCAACAAGTATGCGGGAAACAGAGGTGATGGCGGGAGGTCCCTCGGAGCGGGCCGGGGTGGGTCAGCCCAGCTTGCGGCCGATATCCAAAAACTTCTGCCGGCGCTGCTGGCGGATGCCGCTGGGGTCGAGATTGTGCAGTTCCGTAAAGGCCTGCGCGATGGCCTCGCCGGTGCGGGCGATCATGGCGGCGGGATCGCGGTGGGCGCCGCCGGCCGGCTCGGTCAGGATGCGGTCGATGACGCCGAATTTCAGCATGTCCTGGGCGGTGATCTTCATGCTGTTGGCGGCTTCCTGCGCCTTGGTGCCGTCGCGCCAGAGAATGGACGACGCAGCCTCCGGCGAGATCACGCTGTAGATCGCGTGCTCGAACATCAGCACCTTGTTGGCGGTAGTGATCGCGATGGCGCCGCCCGACATGCCTTCGCCGGTGACGATCGCCACGTTCGGCACGCCCAGCGACAGACAGGCATCGGTGGAGCGCGCAATCGCTTCGGCTTGTCCCCGCTCTTCCGCGCCGATGCCGGGATAGGCGCCGGCGGAATCGACGATCGACAGCACGGGAATGCCGAAACGGTCCGCCATCTCCATCAGCCGCACCGCCTTGCGGTAGCCTTCCGGGCGCGCCATGCCGAAATTGTGCTTGATGCGGCTCTCGGTCGAGTTGCCCTTTTCCTGGCCCATCACGCAGATCGGCTCGCCCCGGAAGCGGCCGAAGCCGCCGACCAGCGCTTCGTCCTCGCCGAACTTGCGGTCGCCGGCAAACGGCGTGAACTCGGTGATGAGCGCGCCGACGAAATCGGTGAAATGCGGCCGCTGCGGGTGCCGCGCCACCAGCGTCTTCTGCCACGGCGTCAGATTGGCATAGAGCTCGGCCAGCGCCTGCGCCGATTTCTCCTCGATCTTGGTGATCTCGTCGCCGATGTCGCTGCCGTTGGCGGCGAGCGTGCGCAGCTCGTCGATCTTGGCCTCGAGTTCGGCGACGGGCTTTTCGAAGTCGAGATAGCTGCGCATCTGGTCCGGCATCAAAGCAATATAGGGACATCGGCGCTGTCAGGCGAAGCGGTTTTGCCGTTTCGGAAGAAAGCGCGTGTCTTCAAGGATTTAGCGCGCATTCGGGTCCACGTCTGACCTGAGGGCAAATGCGCGCCGGGCGGGTGAAGCGTCTTTCCCCCGGAGACAGGGCGGAAGTCAAGACGCGAGGTGACGAGGCCGCATGGCCTGCCGCGCCAGCGCCAGCCCCATCAGCACGAAGGCGGAGGTCACCTCCGGCCCGCCGACCAGGATGCGCGTCGGCGTCTTCATCTTGTTCCACTCATAGGCCTTGTACGGCCCATGCCGTCCGCCCTCGCCGAGCGAGGCGACGATGACGCGCAGCGCCGGCGTGAAGCTGGAGACATCGGCGTTAAGATGCGCCAGCGCCATCAGCGCCAGCGCCGCATCGAACGCGTTCATCTCATGCGCGACCAATTCCTGCTCGACATAGGCCAGCACGCGGGTGCGGATGAAGGCGAACGATCCGTCCGGGTCGATGGCGCGCTGCGCCGAGACCGGCAGCGCGATGAAGGCGGCGTAGCAGCGGCCGAAATAGGCGGAGTAGAGCTCGGGCAGATAATAGATGTGCGAACGCGGATTGGTGAAGCCGCCGCTCTCGGCGAGCTTGCGCTGGAAGGCGATGATGCGGTGGACCGTTTCCAACCGCGACGGCGTCTCGAGAATCTTCCAGCGCGAGAGATTGCGGAACGACACTTCGAGAATGTCGAGATTGAGCGTCGGATCGAGGTCGTTGCCGTAGGGACGCTCGCCGTTGAGATTGTCGATCCAGGTGACGACCGCGCCGTCATAATCGATGTTGTCGTTGATCGGCACCGTGACGCGCGGCTCGTTGGCCCCCGCGCGCACCTGGTAGCCGCGGTAGAAATCGAGCAGCGGCTGGTCGAGGATCGGATCGCGCGATCCGGCCTGCGTCGCCGCGGAGAACGAGCACGCGGTGGTGTCGCAGTCCGGCACGTAGATGCCGAAGCCGAGGTCCTGCTTGATCTGGGCGAAGAAGCGCGAGAAGCGCGGATGCGGCAGCGGCGCCAGTGCGGTGATGACGTTCACCGTCGAGCCGTCATGCGAGGGCACTTCCTCGCGGCTGATATTGAGGCAAAAATCCACCATGTCGTCGATGGCGCGCTTGGCGTCCGTGATTTCCTTCGCCGAGGCAAGCCCGCTCTCGATGTAGCTCAGCAGCGCCTCGGTGAAGAATGCATCGTAATAGGCCGAGCGATGGCGGATCTGCATCGGCTCCCACATCGGCTCGGCAATGCCGGTCCAGGGCGGGTTGATCAGCGCCCGCGCCGGCGAATGCGCGATGAAGATGCGCGCCAGCGAAAACAGCAGCGTCGAATTCTTGTAGCCGCGCGAGTTGAGGCCCGTCAGCGCCATCACCATTTCGCGCCCGCCCATGTCGGCATCGCCGAGCAGGTTGAAGGCGGCGTAGGTCGGCAGAAATCCGTTTTTGGCGTAGGAGCGCAGCAGGTGTGAAGCGCAGGTGCGGATCACCTTTTCGATCTCGGCAAGATCGGGCGCGCGGGCAGGGGCCGTGGCCGGCGGCGGCTTCGGGTGCTGCACATCGATGCCGTCCATCAACGCCGCCACGGGCGCGCCGATCGCGGCCCAGTCCGGCGTCTCCTCGTCGCGGGCGCGCAGGATGGCGGCGTTGATGGACGGCATCGA
>JAKFVP010000424.1 GCA_021732175.1 Bradyrhizobium sp. | reverse complement strand
ATTTTGCCGGCGTGAGATCCGCAGGCGTCGCCAGCATCCTCGACCACGGCCGCGAGACGCTCGGCCGCGTGCGCCAGGGCGGCTTCATTCCGCTGTCGATCACCATCGGCCGCACCCGCGCCGAGGGTCCGAATTTCTTCGCCGTGTTCCGCGACCTCTCGCAGAGCCGCAAGAGCGAAAGCGAATTGCAGCAGGCGAAGCGCCTCGCCGAACGCGCCGCCAATGCCAAGTCCGACATGCTGGCCAGGATCAGCCACGAGCTGCGGGCGCCGCTCAACGCCATCATCGGCTTTGCCGAGGTGATGATCGGCGAGCGCTTTGGCGCGCTCGGCAACGAGCGCTATGGCGAATATCTCAAGGACATCCGCAGCTCCGGCCAGCGGGTGATCAGCATCATCGACGATCTGCTCGACCTGTCGCGGATCGAGACCGGCAAGCTCGATCTCGCCTTCACCAGCCAGAACCTCAACGAACTGGTGGAGCACTGCGTCGCCGTGATGCAGCCGCAGGCCAACCGCGAGCGCATCATCATCCGCACTTCGTTGGCCCATACGCTGCCGCCTGTGGTGGCAGACGCCCGCGCGCTGCGCCAGATCGCGATGAACCTGATAGGCAATTCGATTCATCTCGCAAAGGCCGGCGGCCAGGTGATCGTCTCCACCGCGCTGTCCGATTTCGGCGAGGTGGTGCTGCGCGTGCGCGACACGGGCCAGGCGATGAACGACAACCAGGTCGCAGCCGCACTGGAGCCGTTCCGCACCCGCGGCCCCGAGGAGGCTTCCGATGCCGCCGCCGTCAGCCTGTCGCTGACCAAGGCGCTGGTGGAGGCCAACCGGGCGCAATTCCACATCAAGCCGGGGCCGCATACCGGCACGCTGGTGGAGGTGGTGTTCTCCCGCGCGGTGGCGCGGGCCTGACGCTACACAATCGCTCGTTGTAAAATTAACAAATCGCACGCTATTATACCCATTCGGATCTTGCTGCTGCCGGCGAGAGAACGCTGGAGACAGCCGTCCGATGCCGTGGTGCTGCCGCCACGTTGCGCCAGCACGAATTCCGGCCGTTGTGGCCGCGGTGAAGTTGAACCGTTCGGAGGCAGCACATGGATGCGCGATCCCTCGATATTTTCAAGCAGGCCTGCCGCATCGATCCAACATTGAAGATCTTGCCCAAGCACCACGCTGAAATGGGCCGGCGCCGAATCCGCCCCACGCCTTTCTCCCGCGAGTCGGTGTTCTCGTCGATGGCCAGAGGCCGTCCGGTCGTGTGCACCGATGTGCCGGTGCCGGTACGCGGCGAACGGCAACTCGGAACGCGCGAAGCGGTGTTCGAAAGCCTTCGCTCGGGATTTCCCGAGCGCCAGACCTTCCGGATCCGTCTGGGACGCGACGGCGAGGTGCGGCGAAGCATGCGCGTCGACGAATTGCTGCGGCGCTGGAGCAGCGACCGCGGGCTGGTCAACATCACCGACCTGCACATCCGCGGATCGAAACTCTATCGCAAGATCGATTGCACCGCGCTGAGCGATTACAACCTGCTGGCGGGCGCCAGATATCCCGCCGGCGCCGAGGAAATGCTCACGATGGTGATCAGTTCCGCCGGAGTTTACACCGACTCGCACAGCGACTCTCCCGACGGCAGCAATCACTGCTTCGTCGGCCAGAAGCTTTGGCTGGTGTGGGATACGTTCGAGGGAATCGCGAACGGCCTTGAAGACGTCGAGCGCGCCGACATCGAGGGACAGGCCGCGTTCAATATTTCGACGTTCCTCACCCTGCCCAGTGCGCGATGGTTTACCGTCGAGGACGGCCAGACCCTGTTCCTGCCGGGTCATCTCACCCACAAGGTGGTGACACTCAGGGACTATCTCGGTATCGGGAGTTTCTTCTGCATGCTGCCGAGTTACTGGCGCACGCTCGCGCGATGGACAGAGCATTGCCCGCTGTTTGCGCTCAACGCCAAGCCAGACGAACGCATGAGACTGGTCGACATGATCACGCGGCTGGCAATCCAAAAGGTGAAATGGCTCGCCGGGCGGCCCGAGCAGGATCGCGTTCAATGGGGCGTACAGTATCTCGTCGACGCCATCGATGAATGGCAACGAAAGAACGGACCGGAAGCGGTAGCGAAGCTTCATCCGGTCTCGGCCCGACTGGTGAAGACCGTTTACGATTTCAGCGCCCAAACCCGCAAGGCTGCCCGGCCGGCAAGACGGATGGTGCGTCCGAGGCATGTCGCAGCCAGCGTGGCCATGGCGTGAACGGGCTGGGTGATCCCGTCGTCACCCGCGAAAGCGAGTGACGACGCATCGCCTTATTCGAACGCGACGCCGATCCGTTTTTCCTTGCGCCAGATCACCCGGCAGGGCCAGTGACGGCCATCGGCCGGCACGAACAGCGTGAAATGTGCGGGGATACCCACCGGGCTCGTGACTTCGAGCGCGGCCCCGATCGCCGACCAGTTTTTGATGGTGCAGTCGATCGCGCCGCCGCCGAACTCGATGGTGGCGGCCTTCAGGACACGCTGGCGACCCGTGGTGCGCTTTTCGTCCATGGATCGAGTCTACACCCGAATTGCGGGCGGCAACATCCGGGAATTCAATCCCGCCTCGCGGGTTCTATCCGACCCGCCGCAGTGCGCCGCGGCCGAGCAACAGCGGCCCATAGGCCAGCGCGAAGCCGAGAAACGCGGCGACCCACGCCAGTGCCGCGACGTGCAGCAGCCACTCGCTCTGCGCGGTGTGGATGACGGCGCAGATCCGTGCGACGGCCGCGACAATGATCGCTGCATAGATCGCCTGCGTGGGGACGGAGGCAGTCAGTGCTTGGCCGGTGTGGCCGAGCGAGGCGCGGGTCATCACCGCCAGCGTCATGATGCCGGCGCCGCCCGCCATCCAGGCGTGAATGCCGGCGCTCGGCGGCACGAGGCCGAACGCGGACGCTGCATTGAGCAGGAAGCCGAGCGCTACGAAAAAATAGCCGACATGCAGGATCGTCAGCAGCCGCTCTCGCAGCGTCCGGTCGCCGGCCCAGCGAACCAGTCGAACGAGGTGCATCAATCCCGCGATAGCGAGCGCAGCGCCAGCCATGCGATTGTCCGGTGCAACGATCCAGCCGGCCAACGCCAGCGCGCCGAGCGCAACCACGATCATGTCGAAACGATTGAACGGCACCGGCAGCCGGCCCGGATTCTCGCGCACCAGCCAGTTGCGGGTGAAACTCGGAATGATGCGTCCACCGATCAGCGCGAGCAACATCACTACGGCGGCAATGCCGATGCGGATGGCAAGATCGGCGTTGCCCGTCAAATGCGCCTCGAGGTGAAAGGCGACATTGCCCGCCAGCAAGAGGGCGACGAGCGCCACGACCTTGAGGTTGTGCCAGTTGCGTCCCGCCGCGATCTCGCGCGCGGCAGCGGCTGCGACCAGCAGCAGGAAGCTGGCATCGATCAGCATTGCAAGCCACCAGCCGATCACCGCGGAGAATGTCACGGCAATGCGTCCGGCGATCCAGATCATAACGAGCGTGACCAGCGGCGCGCCGCGAATCGGCAAGCGGCCGGTCCAGTTCGGGATCGCCGTGAACAGGAATCCGGTGATCACGGCCGGCAAATAGCCAAACAGCATTTCGTGCACATGCCAGTCGCGCGGCGCGAATGCCGAGGACAATCTCAATTCGCCATAGAACAGCGGAAGCCAGACCAGAATCGACAATCCCGCCTGGATCGCGCCGAGCAGAAAGAAAGGCCGGAAGCCGTTGGCAAACAGCGCGGGCCCGCGATAGGCGCGCGAGCGGGGAATGCCGCCCGCACCACCCTGCCCCTGGTCCGCGACTGCCGCCACGCCGCTCACTTGGCCGCCGCCTGCTGCGTCAGCCGCTCGAACAGCGCCGCAAAGACCTGCTTCGCCTTGCCGGTCTGCGGTATCGCCTTGGCCTGATCAAGATTGTCGGGCTTGCCGACCACGACCAGCGCCACCATGCCCATCGCGTAGTGCGGCATGCACTTGACGCCGTAGACGCCCGGCTTGTCGAATGTAACGGCAACGTCCTCGTTCATCTTGCCGGCGAAAGGCGCCGCGCCTTCCGGCAGCATGTTCTTGATCGACTCGGCATTGTGGCTCTTGTCGGACGCGACGAATTTGACGGTGTCGCCTGCCTCGACCTTCACCAGGGCCGGCTCGAACACCATCAGCCCCTCGGCGCCCTTGTTCAGCATCCTGACCTCGACCTCGGCCGCCAGCGTCATGCTGGCGCTCATCAGCAGCGCGAACGCAGCCAGCGTCATCACCTTGCGCATGTTCATTCTCCAACGATTCCGGAATTCTCGCCTCTGCGAAGCGTTCTCAGGAATTGTCTAGAAGCAAGGGATGTGGGATGGGTTGCGCCAGCGCAAACTTCCGCTTGATCAGGCGCTATCGCACTTTAGACTCGGTCCAACTATTGCTCTGGAGGTTGCCTTATATGGCCACGGTCGACAGTTCGCTGGTGGCCGAGTTGCCGATGTTTGCGGGATTTTCCGGCGAGGAACTCGCCGAGATCCTGCGCGAAGCCCGTTCGTCGCGATACCCACGGAATAGCGAGGTATTTTCGCAAGGCGACGATGCGCATTCGTTCTTCCTGCTGCTGCACGGCCATGTCCGCGCCAGCAAGACCACGCCGACCGGAGAGCAGGTAGTGATGCGCTACGTCTCACCGGGCGAGATTTTCGGGGTCGCTCCCGCGATGGGGCTCAAGCAATATCCGGCCACCGCGACAGCGGTCGACGACAGCGTGGCGCTTGTCTGGCCGTCGGCGGCCTGGCCGCGCCTGGTGGCGAAATTCCCGGTACTGGCCACCAACACGCTACAGGCCGTCGGCAGCCGATTGCAGGAATCCTTCACCCGCGTGGTCGAGATGTCGACCGAGCAAGTCGAGCAGCGCGTCGCCCATGCGTTGGTGCGCCTCGCCCGGCAGTCCGGCCGTCAGGTTGAGCGCGGCACCGAGATCGACTTTCCGATCAGCCGGCAGGACATCGCGCAGATGACTGGCACGACGCTGCATACGGTCAGCCGCATCCTGTCGGGCTGGGAACAGGCCGGCCTGATCGAAAGCAGCCGGCAGCGCATCGTGCTGTGCGAACCCGAGAAGATTCACGCGCTGGCCGAACAGGCGTCCGGCGACGACGACTGATTATACCGCGCGGCTGTGCAGCCGCTGCGAACGGTCGAGATGCGCGTCGAAAGCGGCGGCCACGCTGCGCACCAGGAAGCGCGAATCCGCCGATACCGCCAGCGAAGTGCCGTCAAGCTCGACGACGCCATCGGAGACGAGCTCGCGCAACCGCGGCGCCGATTGCAGCATCGCATCGGCCAGCGAGCCGTGCCGGGCACAGATCGAATCAAGGTCGACGGCAAAATCGCACATGATGCGCTCGATGATCTCGGCGCGCAGGCGATCGTCATCGCTGAGCGCGTAACCGCGCGCCGTGGCGAGCCTGCCCTGCGCGACGGCCTGCGAATAGGCGGGGATCGCCACCTCGTTCTGCACAAAGCCTTGCGGCAGGCGGCCGATGGCGCTGGCGCCGAAGCCGAGCAGGATACTGCTTTGATCCGTGGTGTAACCCTGGAAATTGCGCCGCAGCGTGCCGCCCTTCAGGGCGCGCGCCATCGAATCTTCCGGCAGCGCAAAATGATCTAGCCCGATCTGCACATAGCCCGCCTCGCGCAGGCCGGCTGCGATCGCGCTTGCCTGCTCGTGACGCTCGAGGCTGTCGGGCAGCCACTCCTCCTTGATTTTCTGCTGATGCTTTTTGAAGGAAGGCACATGCGCATAACCGAACACAGAGAAGCGATCGGGGCGCAGCTCGACACAACGCGCGACCGTGTCGAGACATGATGCGACCGTCTGATGCGGCAGCCCGTAGATCAGGTCGAAATTGATGCCCGTGACGCCGGCGCGGCGCAGGCCGCTGGTTGCGGCGGCCGTCTGGGCAAAACTCTGCACGCGGTTGATGGCGCGCTGCACCTTCGGATCGAAACTCTGCACGCCGAGGCTGGCGCGGTTGACGCCGCCGAGCGCCAGCGCCTCGATCATGCGGCCCGACAGCGTGCGTGGATCGATCTCGACCGCGACCTCCGCCGAAGGCGCCACGAAGAAAGAGTGCCGGATCAGCCCCATCAGGTCGGTGAAGGATTCCGGCGCCATGATGGTCGGCGTGCCACCGCCGAAATGGATGTGCTCGACGGCGATGCGACGATCGATGGCGCGGACGACCTGGTCGATCTCGCAGCGGAGCGCCGATTCATACACCGCGATCGGCCCGTCGCGCCGCGCCACTGTGGTGTGGCAACCACAATACCAGCACATCGATCGGCAGAACGGCACGTGCAGATAGAGCGAGGCGCTGGCCTGGCGCGGGATTGCCTTCAGCCATTCGGCATAGGTCGCAGCGTTGATCGCAGGCGAGAAATGCGGTGCGGTGGGATAGCTGGTGTAGCGCGGCAGGCGCTCCTGCCCATAACAAGTCGCAAGATCTGGCCTCATCGCCCCGGATTTCCCCGCTGGAACGCTGCGGGAGCCTGACCGGCGCCCGGATCGTCCCATCCATACAGGGGAGCGGCGAAGCGGACTTGCGCTCGCTCAAACTCGGTCCCGGAACCTCGGACGGGTCGGGAGGAAAACCTTGCGTTCGCGCAAGGCGGGCGCCGCATTTCCGGGCGATACGGGGACGTTCAACGACCAAGCCGAGCCGGCCATGTGCTGCTGCCAGATTCCGCCCTGCCACGACTTTCGCCCTGCCCCAAAGGCGGCGGATGAAGATATTCGTGCGAGCCGGATCTGGGCGAGCTTCGCCGCCGGAATCGCATTGCTGTCGATGTCACTGGCAAGCGCGATCTGGCTCGCGTCCAGGCTCGCCTGAAGACAGCACAAATCAGCGTCGCGGCGAAATTTCCACTTCGTCAACGCGCAGCAAATCGACCACGGCGCCGAAGACCGGCCGCTGGTCGCCCGCCCCGGCATCATCATCGCAAGCGACAAGGTAAACGTTGCGTCACCAAATCCGCTGCGCCGGCCTACGTATGATTCCTTAGGTAGTTGCAAATCACTGGCAGGTTGTTGCAGCGCAAATTCCAGCGCGGAGAAAGGAGCAGAGTGCGCAGCATCAGACGCAAGGAGCGATCCATGTTGACCCGCAGAGGAGCACTATTGAGCGCAGCCGCAGCAGCCCTGCTGCTGGCCGCGCCCGCAACCACCAAAGCCGCCGACGATCTCAAGCTGCCGCGCCAGAAAGTCGAGCTCGTCGCGCCGCCCTTCGTGCATGCGCATGAGCAGGCGACCAAGCAGGGACCGAAGATCATCGAATTCACGCTGACGATCGAGGAGAAGAAGGTCGTCATCGACGAGAAGGGCACCACCTTCCAGGCGATGACGTTCAACGGCAGCATGCCGGGCCCGCTGATGGTCGTGCATGAAGGCGACTATGTCGAAGTGAAGCTGGTCAACCCGGCCTCCAACTCGATGCCGCACAATGTCGACTTCCACTCCGCGACCGGCGCGCTCGGCGGCGCCGAGCTGACGCTGGTCAATCCCGGCGAAGAGGTGACGCTGCGCTGGAAGGCGACCCGCACCGGCACCTTCGTCTATCACTGCGCCCCGGGTGGCCCGATGATCCCCTGGCATGTGGTGTCCGGCATGAACGGCGCCGTGATGGTGCTGCCGCGCGAAGGCCTTACCGACGGCAAGGGCAAGCCGGTCAAGTATGACCGCGCCTACTACATCGGCGAGCAGGACATGTATGTGCCGCGCGATGAGAAGGGCAACTTCAAGTCCTATGACTCGCCCGGTGAATCCTACAACGACACCGTCGAAGTGATGAAGAAGCTGACGCCGACCCACGTCGTGTTCAACGGCAAGGTAGGCGCGCTGACCGGCAAGAATGCGCTGACCGCCAAGGTCGGCGAGACCGTGCTGCTCGTGCACTCGCAGGCCAACCGCGACAGCCGTCCGCATCTGATCGGCGGCCATGGCGACTATGTCTGGGAGACCGGCAAGTTCTCCAACGCACCGGAGACGGGACTGGAGACCTGGTTCATCCGCGGCGGCTCGGTGGGAGCTGCCACCTACAAGTTCCTGCAGCCCGGCATCTACGCCTATGTCACGCATAACCTCATCGAGGCCGTCGAGCTCGGCGCCACCGCCCACTTCAAGGTGGAGGGCAAGTGGAACGATGATCTGATGACCCAGGTAAAGGCGCCGTCGGAAATTCCGCCGGCCAAGACGAACTGAAGACGAACCAAGCTCGATGAGGGCGCCGCACGCCGGCGCCCTCTCCCTCCCCAGGGAATGCACCGCCATGCTGATCGCATTCAAACTGAAACTCGCTTTCGCTTGCGTCGCCGGACTTGCCGGCCCGCTCGCGGTTGCGCCCCTGCTGTCGGATGCCGGCTTTCGCGGCGGCGCTAACGGCACCGAACAGGCAATTGTGGAGGTGCGTGCCGGCAACGTGGCCTACCGCGTTGCCGGCGATTTTACCCGCGATGGCAAGCAGGCGGCGGCGCCGCTGCGGCAGATCAGTTTCGAGAAGCCGCTCGCTATCATGAAGCATCAGGTCTCTTCGTCCGAATATCAGGCCTGCGTCGATGACGGCGTCTGCCGCGCGCTCGATCGCAGCGTGAGCATTGCCGCCGACCGCCCCGCGGTGCAGGTGAGCTGGCATGATGCCAATACCTACGCGTCCTGGCTGTCGCAAAAGACCGGCGAGCGCTATCGCCTCCCGACCGACGAGGAATGGGCGTTCGCGGCCGGCAGCAAGTTCGCCGACGACGGGCTGCCGGTCGACGATGACGATCCGTCAAAACGCTGGATCGCGCGCTATGAGCGCGAGTCCGGGCGCAATCGCGACGGCGACCCGCGCGCCTTCGGCAGTTTCGGGGTCAATGAGAACGGGCTTGCCGATCTTGCCGGCAATGTCTGGGAATGGACCTCGACCTGCTTCACCCGCCACCGGCTGGATGATGCCGGCGAGACCATCTCCAGCAAAGCCAATTGCGGCGTCCGCGTCGTGGAGGGCCAGCACCGCTCCTATGTGACCGATTTCATCCGGGATGCCCGCGCCGGCGGCTGCGCGGTTGGCGTGCCCCCGGACAATCTCGGCTTCCGCCTGGTGCGCGAGTCGTCGTCGTGGATCTCAGGCCTCGCCAAAACGCTGCACATTGCGCGCAGCTAGGCATTTTTCCCGGCCTGCGGGCATAGGCCGCGGTCCATAGCGCAAATCCGGTACGTTTCTTGTATGCAATACGTCTGCGCGCGGCCTTGCGCGCCCATTTTTTGAGCATTTCAATGCGCTGCCTGATCGTCGCCGATTTGCATTATTCATTGCCGCAGTTCGACTGGCTGCTGTCGGCCGCGCCGCAATTCGACCTCGTGATCTTTGCCGGCGATGCGCTCGACGTCGGCTCGTTCGTGGATTTCCGCGCCCAGATCGTGGTGGTGAAGAAGTATCTGGCGTTGCTCTCCGGGATCACCAAGGTCATCCTCTGCTCGGGCAATCACGATCTCGACGAGCGCAGTGCGGAGGGCGAGAAGATCGCGCGCTGGATCGGCGATGTGCGCGAGCTCGGCATTGCCTGCGACGGCGACAGTTTCGCGATCGGCGACACGCTGTTCAGCGTCTGTCCGTGGTGGGACGGTCCGAAAGTCAAGCAGCAGCTCGAAGCGCAGCTCGAGACGGATTCGGCGAAGCGACTGCAGCGCTGGATCTGGGCGCATCATGCGCCGCCCGCGAACTCGCCGACCAGCTGGGGCGGCAAGCGTTTCTTCGGCGATGTCGACCTCGTGCATTGGATCGGACGCTACCAGCCTTCGATGGTGATCTCGGGCCATGTGCATCAATCGCCGTTCATCACCGACGGCTCGTGGTACGACCGGCTCGGCGATACCTGGGTGTTCAACACCGGCCTGCAGCCGGGAAGGCCGCCGGTCTATATCGTGCTCGATCTCGACGAGGATCTGGCATTCTGGCTGCCGGCGGGCGATGCGCGCTACATCGACCTCAAGGCCGAGCTGAAGCGCCCGGCGCTGCCGATCACCAAGCCGCCGGACTGGCTCATAACCTTGGATCGGATTGCTGATCCGATCCTGGCGCAACCTCAGACGGCGGCAGGTTGATCATGCTTTGCAGGACTTCGCTGACCATGGCGAGATGCGTGCCGTGGCCGGCATATTGCCTCTTGAGGTCGGCGAGATAGGAGTTGGCGACGTTGAGCCGCTGCGCCAGCATCCGCGCGATCAGGATGGCGACCGCCGGCTGCTTGCGCAGAAAGGAAGCGGCGTCGTCGATCTCGTAGATCGTGGAGTCCTGCGCCGCGCGCACGGATGCGGTATGGGGCGTGTCGAGCAGCACGCTCATTTCGCCGAGCACGGCGCCCGGCTCGGTGAGAACAGCCACGACCGCATCGCCCTTGATCACCTCGAGCCGGCCCTCGATCAGGACATAGAGATGGCCGGTGCGGCCGCCTTCATGCAGAACCTCGGTGCCGGCGGCCACGCGCCGCTTGGCCCCGCCGATGCAGTATTCCAGGATGTCGCGCATCGCCCTCGCCGCCCAAAGCCCCACGTCAGACTAGGCGGGAGGATAGCACCGTGGAAACGGATATTGCGGCGCTCCTGCTCAAATAACCGGCATCGGCCGCCCGCGGGGATGGCTATGGGCCAACAGCCGGCATTGGGTTATCAACCGTTGAGGTCCGGGCGGCACCTGTGCACAAGCTCGGCAAAAAAAGCGAGGGGCGCTCGATGAAGCTGGTCTATTTCGACGATTTCAAGCTCGGCGTGCTGAAGGGCGATGCCGTGGTCGATGTCAGTGCTGACGTGAAGGACATTCCGCACACCGGCCCGGGCGATTTGATGAACGGGCTGATCGAACATTGGAGCAGCTACAAGCCGCGGCTCGAGGCGGCGGTGGCGCGCGGCGCCGGGGTGCCGCTGACAGGCGTCCGCATCCGGCCGCCGGTGCCGGGCCCGCGCACGATCGACTGCATGGCAGTCAACTACATGGAAGATGGCGAGCGCAGCGCGCCGGCGCCGATCAACGCCTTCCACAAATCGCCGAGCGCCATCATCGGACACGGCGACACCATGGTGCTGCCCGACGTGCCGGCTGTGTGCTTCGAGGGCGAAGCCGAGATGGCGGCTGTAATCGGCAAGAAGTGCAGCCATGTCAGCGAAGCCGAGGCGATGAGCTACGTCTTCGGTTACATGAATTTCGTCGACGGTTCGGCGCGCGGCCTGCCGCCGCCGGGTAACGTGTTCTTCCAGATGAAGAGCCGCGACACATTCGCGCCGATCGGTCCGTATCTCGTCACCGCCGACGAGATCAAGGACCCGCAGAAGCTGCAGATCAGGCTGTGGAACAACGGCGAGCTGATGCAGAACTTCAATACCGACGATATGGGCCACAGCATCGCCAGGTCGATCGCCTGGCTGTCGAGCATCCACACGCTGCTGCCCGGCGATATCGTCGCCACCGGCACCAATCACCGCGGTCTCAACCCGTTCATGGACGGCGATACGATCGAGCTCGAAACCGAGGGGCTCGGCCGCTTGAAGTTCGGCATCAGGGACGATCTGAAGCGCGGCTGGGCGCGCAAGACCCGCCTGCAGATGCACGAAGAGGCTAAGGAAAAGACCCGCGGCGTCTACCCGGACATGACCCCGCAACTGACGGGCAAATACGCGAAGCAGCCCTAGCAGGCTGTTGAAGAAGTCTTTGAACGACGGGCGACGAATGGGATGTCGTTGCCGTTGATGAGACAGATTTCGCCTTCGAGCGATCCATCATCCTGCAGTTCGGCCCAGTCATGACCGCTGGCT
>JAKFVP010000443.1 GCA_021732175.1 Bradyrhizobium sp. | reverse complement strand
TAGCTCCCCGGTCTCTAAACTCCGCGTTCACCAGCTTGGTCACTGATTTGTCGCGGCTTTTGGCAACATGGCTCGACCGAATTCGCTGCCATGGTGAACGCGGAGTTTAGAGACCGGGGAGCTATGGTTTCGGAATGGTGCATGCGCAATTTGCGGAACTAAATCGCCGAATCGGCCGTCAATGGAAAATTTACGGCAAACTCAATTCGCGGCATTTTTTGCAAATTTTCATCCGGTTAATCTCAATGCAAACACTTGCGATCTATCAGAGGTCGTCGGCCTGCGCCGTGAAGGTGGCGCGGCAACCGGAGATAGACGGTCGCAAGATGTGGTTCCTGTTGCGTATGACGTTCTGGCTCGGGCTGGTGCTGGTGCTGCTGCCCAGGGACAAGACGCCTGAATCGGAGAAGCTGCCGCAGATCGGCGCGTCCGAAGCGGTGCAGGCTGCGACCGCAGCCGTGTCCGACATGACCCAGTTCTGCAAGCGCCAGCCCACGGCCTGCGAGGTCGGCGGCCAGGCCGCAACCGTGATCGGTCAGCGCGCCGCCGATGGCGCACGCAAGGTCTACAACATCATCACCGACAAGGCGGAGAAGGCCGAGAAGCCTGAGCCGCTCGAGAAGCCTCACGCCGACAAGCCGCAGAAGAACGACAAGAAGCCGCCTGGCGACCGATCCGATAAGAAGGCGCCCGACCATACCGGCTCGATCGGCCCGGTCGCGGACGCCGAACCGGCCACGCTGGTGGAAGCGCCGCGCGACACGCTGACCGCGGATGATCTCGCCCTGGAATGGCGTCCGCCGTTGCAGTGAAGCGCAAATTTGCCCCCGCAACCGGTTCCATTTCCATCGCTTTTGACTGACAGTGACCCTATATAATCCGCACAGCGAGCGGATACGGGCCAACATGACCATCGACGAGATCAGGGAAAATTTCGAGCTTCTGGACGAGTGGGACGACCGCTACCGCTATGTCATCGAGCTCGGCCGCACGCTGGAACCGCTGCCGGAGGATGAGCATTCGGCGGAGAACAAGGTCAACGGCTGCGTCAGCCAGGTGTGGCTCTCCAAGCGCGTCGATCGCAACCAAGGCGAGCCGCGCATCCATTATCGCGGCGACAGCGACGCCCACATCGTGCGAGGTCTCGTCGCGATCGTGCTGACGCTGTTCTCCGGCCACACGCCGAAGGAAATTCTCGATACCGACGCGCTCGCCGTGTTCGAGGAGTTCGGCTTTCGCGAGCATCTGACGCCGCAGCGCTCCAACGGCCTGCGCTCGATGGTCGAACGCATCAAGACCGATGCGCGCGAGGCGCTGGCGGCCGCGACCTGAGACGGCGCCTCTCGATTCCCTCCCCCTGAAAGGGGGAGGGTCAGGGAGGGGGTCTCACGCAGCATCAAGAATCCTCGAGAGAGCGGACCCCCACCCGCCGCGCGCAAGCGCGCGTCGACCTCCGCCTTTCAGGGGGAGGTGTGAAATCTACTGAAGGCGCAAGATCGCATCTCGCTTCTTCATACACCTTATTTCGCGCCGCGCCGGCGCCGCTGCTGGCCCAATCCCATTTCCTTGGCGAGTTGCGAACGCGCCACCGCATAGTTCGGCGCCACCATCGGATAGTCCGGCGGCAGACCCCATTTGTCGCGGTATTGTTCCGGCGTCATGTTGTACTGCGTGCGCAGATGCCGCTTCAGCGACTTGAAGCGTTTGCCATCCTCCAGGCACACGATGTAATCCGGCGAGATCGACTTCTTGATCGACACCGCGGGCTTGGCCGGCTCGAGCGGCGCTTCGGTGCGGCCGGACGAGACGCGCACCAGCGCGGCATGGATCTGGCTGATCAGCGCGGGAATTTCCGCGGCCGGCGTCGGATTGTTGCTGAGATAGGCCGAGACGATGTTGGCGGTGAGATCGATGAAGTTCTTGTTCGGGGCATCCGTCATGACCGGGCCTTCTCCACAACGCATTCCGGAAAATGGGATCGGACACTATCGCGCGGACAAATACGTATCGCGAGCAGCCGAATTACTTGTGAATATGCGGCGAATGCTAGCACAGAGAAAAGAACGGCGCCGATTTATTTTTCGGCGCCGTTACAGATCAAGTAGAGCCGTGGTTTTCGCGTCAGGGGCGCTGGTCGAGATGCGCGCGCAGCTCGTCGATAGAGGCAAAGCGCATCATGCCTTCGGGCATCTGCGCTTCGATCGAGCCGTCGGAGTAAAGCGAGTAAGCCATGCCGTCGACAACCCCGGATTTCAGCACCGTGACCTGCGGCGCGTCGGGTCGCGCAGGCGCAACCGGCGCCGCCGGCGGAGCAACATCCGGCGCTGCACTGCGGCCGGGGCGCCGCGCGCGCTCGGATTTCGGCCAGGCATCGTCGAAAGTCGGCGGCTGCACCGTTGGTTCGGCCTGCGACGCTTCGTCGCTCATCGGCGGATTCGGCCTGATGTCGGCGGACAGGAGATCGGGCGCAAGCGGCTCGCTGGCGCGCGCAGCGGCACGCTCGCGCTCCTTGCGCGAGGTCGAACTGAACATCAGGTTGCGCCGCGGCTTCGGCGCGGGCGGAGCCTCGGCATGTGGCGGAGCGATCGCCGGCTCGTCGCCGCGGCCTTCCACCCACGGCGGCGCCGCCCCTGGATCGACGGCAGCATCAGCGGGTGCACGCGGCGCGGGAGGCGGCGGCACCATCGCCGGCGCGAGCGAAGGTTCAGCCGGGAATGCAGGCTGAACGCTTGTCATCGCGCCGTTGCCAAGCCGTTGTGAAATGTTCTGCAATTCGCGGGCGATAGCCCACAGGCCGATCATCAGAACGCCGGAGCAGGCGGCCACCGCTCCTGCAACCATCAGCGTGTTGCCGAAGCCAAATTCCTTGTACTGGATCCCGTAACCAAGGGCGCCCAGACCTGCCAAAAGCAGGCCTACCGCGGCGCCCAACAGTACCATCAACATCGAACCTACCCCTGCACGGGCAATTCCGTGCTCAACCGCCACAGCCACGATACCGTCATATTGCGGGCATCGCCAACGGCCATTTGCGGTAACCTTTCCAGCGCGTCCGGAGTTCTACGGGGGTGCGCCGAGGAGGTTCCAATACCTTCGTCTAACGTTCAGCAAGCCTTCAGGAACGACGTGCTTTGCTGCGACGCATCAGGCGAATAACGCCACAATTCCCAATTACTTGGTAATGGAACATGCGCTATATGAATGCCGGGGAAGAGGCTCAATCGCGCCATTCGCTGAGCCAGGGGACGCCGGGTTAACCATAGCCATGTCATCCATCACGACTTCGGCCTTCGACACGCCAGCACGGCGCTCGATCGAACGGACATGTGACGATCTTGCCTTATTTGTGTTGGGTGTCGTTGCTGTTGTTGCGGGACTGACGTTCCGCGACTACGGCCTTGGCTGGGACGATTACACGCACGCTGAATATGCCGACCTGTTGCTGCGCATGTATGGCAGCGGTTTCAAGGATCAGGCGGCGCTGTCATTCGCCAATCTCTACATGTATGGCGGCGGCTTCGACATGGCGGCAGCCCTGCTGCACAAGATCATTCCGCTCGAGCTGTTCGAAACGCGGCGCCTGCTCGGCGCGATCGTCGGCCTGATCGGCCTCGCGGTGACATGGCGGCTGGCGCGCCGCATCGGCGGGCCGCTGGCGGGATTTGCCGCGCTGCTGCTGCTGGCGCTCTGTCCGACCTTCTACGGCCACATGTTCATGAATCCGAAGGACGCGCCGTTTGCGGTAGCGATGGTCGTCCTGATGCTGGGCCTGGTGCGGCTTGCGGAAGAATATCCCGCGCCCTCGCCGCGCACGATCCTGATCGTCGGCATCGGCGCGGGTCTTTCGATCGGCTGCCGCATCCTCGGCGGGCTCGCGCTGGTCTATGCCGCGGTCGGCTTCCTGCCGCTGCTCATCAACGAGGTCCGCACGCAAGGCGCGCGCGAGGCCGCACATCGCTTCGCCCATGTCGTCTATGTGCTGCTGCCGGGCCTCGTGTTCGGCTATCTCGTGATGGGGCTGATGTGGCCGTGGTCGATCCTGGAGCCCGGCAATCCCCTGCACGCGCTGACCTACTTCTCGCACTTCTTCGAGAAGCCGTGGAAGGAAATGTTCGACGGCGCGCTGGTCTCCGTGCCCGATATGCCCTGGTCGTATCTGCCGACGCTGTTCGCCCTGCAACTGCCCGAGGTGTTGCTCGGCCTGCTCGTCATGGGCATCGCCGGCAGCTTCATGTCGCTGTCGCGCAAGGACGTGCCGGCGCACCGCAAGACCATCTTCCTGATGCTGACGCTGGCGGCGACGCTGCCGCTGATCATCGCGATGGTGAAGCGCCCGGCGCTCTACAACGGCATCCGCCATTTCATCTTCGTCATTCCGCCGATGGCGGTGCTGGCGGGCGTTGCCTTTGCCAAGCTGATGGGCTGGCTCGGCGAGAACAAACGGAGCTGGCAGCCGGTGGCGCTGGCGGTGTTCGCCTTCGGCCTCCTGCTGCCGCTCGGCGAGATGATCCGCCTGCACCCCTATCAGTACACCCACTTCAACCATATCGCCGGCACGGTGCGCTCCGCCGACAACCTCTTCATGCTGGACTATTGGGGCCTCGCGCTGAAGCAGGCCTCCGACGGCCTGCGCGACGAACTCGACGAGCGGCAGGAAGTGCCGCCGCAGGGCCGCAAGTGGAAGGTCGCCGTGTGCGGGCCGCAGCGTCCGGCGCAGGTCGCGCTCGGCCCCGACTTCACCATCGGCTGGGATTCCAACGCCGCCGATTTCGCGATGACGCTCGGCGAGTTCTACTGCAAGGGCCTCACCGCTCCCGTGCTGGTCGAGATCAAGCGCGACGACGTCGTGTTCGCCCGCGTCTACGACATCCGAGGCCGCAGCATTTCGAGCCTCTTGGCGATCCCGGCTCCGTGATTGTCATTGAAATTTGACGGGTCAGGTATAGTCTGTCCGGCAACGACCTCTGCACTACCGAATCAAACGCCGCCCAATTCCGGGCGGCGTTTTCATTTTGGCGATTCCGTCCGCGCATTCAGGGCGCCGTATACCGCCCCGAGCACGAGGCTGTAGATGAGGATCATCGCCAGCGAGAACAGTGCGGGGGCAACGCCAAGCCCAAGACTGGAAGCAAATGGTCCGAGCCCAATCAGCGGAAAGAACACCATGCCCATTGCGAGCCAGCCAGCAACGCCGAATGCCAGCCCCTTGGCCTGACCGCTTCGGCCTGGCAGACGCGGATAGAGATGATCAAACGCAAAGCTGAGAATGGTCGAGCCGTTGAGGAACGACAACACCCACGGCACGACAGGGTTGACCTGGCTGCCGATCGCGCGGCCGAGCGCCACCTGCAAGCTCTCATAGGGCTGGAAGGACGGCAGCAATCCGGTCCGCGATTTCAGATACATCAAGAG
The DNA here is from genome assembly GCA_021732175.1 of Bradyrhizobium sp. Lineage (GTDB taxonomy): Bacteria > Pseudomonadota > Alphaproteobacteria > Rhizobiales > Xanthobacteraceae > Bradyrhizobium. Next base: position 6,447 of record JAKFVP010000443.1, on the reverse strand, counting down.
CGTATGGGCGACGCTGCCGCAGAATCCGGCGATCACCGCCTTCCATAGCCAGTGTGCGGTCAACGACGCTACCGCGGCGCTTCCGCGAGTGCGGCGAGAATGCGCGCCCAGGAGCGGATGCCCTTGTGGTAGCTCTTGAGGTCGTACTTCTCGTTCGGCGAATGGATGTTGTCGTCGTCGAGGCCAAAGCCGATCAACAGGCTGTCGAGGCCGAGCGTGCGCTTGAAATCGGTGACGATGGGGATCGAGGCGCCGGAGCCGATTAAAATCGCCTCCTTGCCCCATTCCTCGGTCAGCGCGCGCCGGGCGGCAGCCAGCGGCTTCATGTTCCAGTCGAGCGCGATCGCAGCGCCACTGGAGTGCTCGGTGAACTCGGCCTTGCAGTCGCCGGGAAGCCGCGCCGCGACGTAGTCGCGGAACGCCTTCTTGATCCTCGCGGGGTCCTGCCCCTCGACCAGACGGAACGAAACCTTGGCGGAGGCTTCCGCAGCGATCACGGTCTTGGAGCCCTCGCCGGTGTAGCCGCCGAAGATGCCGTTGATGTCGCAGGTCGGGCGCGAAATGAGTTGCTCGATCAGCAAGCGATCCTTTTCGCCGGCAGGGATCGACAGCCCGATCGACTTGAGCAACGGCGTCACGTCGAGGTTCTTCCACTGCGCCAGGATGTCCGGCGGCAAATCCTTCACGCCGTCGTAGAAACCGGGAATGGTGATGCGGCCGTTGTCGTCGAACAGGCCGCCGAGAATATTGGTCAGCACCCGGATCGGGTTGCGCGCGCCGCCGCCGAACACGCCGGAATGCAGGTCGCGGTTGGCGGCCTTGATCTTCACCTCGTCATAGACGAGGCCGCGCAGCGAGGCGGTGATCGCCGGCGTGTTGGGATCCCACATGCCGGTGTCGCAGACCAGCGCGTAGTCGGCCTTCAGCTCGTCCTTGATGCTTTCCATGAACGGCACGAAATTCTTGGAGCCGACTTCTTCCTCGCCCTCGATCAGCATGGTGATGTCGACCGGCAGCGAGCCCGTCACCTTCTTCCAGGCGCGGCAGGCCTCGACAAAGGTCATGAGCTGTCCCTTGTCGTCCTCGGCGCCGCGCGCGACGATGATCTTGCGGCCGTCGGCATGGTCGGTGACGACGGGTTCGAACGGCGGGCGGTGCCAGAGATCGAGCGGATCGACCGGCTGCACGTCGTAGTGCCCGTAGAACAGCACATGCGGCCGGCCGGCATTGCCGTTGGCTTTCGCAACGATCGCGGGATGGCCGGCGGTCGGCCGCACCTCGGCCTTGAAGCCGAGCGTCTCGATGTCCCTGGCCAGATGATGAGCGGCCTTCTTGCAATCCTCCGCAAAGGCCGGATCGGCCGAAATCGACTTGATGCGCAAGAGCTCGAACAGCCGCGACAGGCTGTTGTCGAAATCGGCATCGATGTGGTCGAGCACCGGCTGGAGTTTGGCGTTGGCCATGGCGGTTTCCTTATTGTTAAGCGCTGCTGGCAGGTTGTAGCGCGCCTGCCGGCACAGACAAGGCGTCGGGCGGGTGCAGGATGTGCCAGACCAGGCCCGCAGCGAGCACGGCGGTGGCAGCGAGATTGTTGCCCCAGGCCTGCAGCTCGATCGGGAACAGCGGCAGCGCCAGCAGCAGCAGGATGCCGGCGATCGCCAGCAGCGCCCAGGTGCCCGCGCGAACGTTCGGCCGGGGGTCAAAGGCGGCGCGATGCATCAGCACGGTCATCGGGAAGAACAGCCACATGAAGTAATATTGCCGCGCCAGGGGCGAAGCCACCGTCATCAGGCAGAACAGGATGCCCAGCTCTTCCGCATCCGACCGCTCGGTGCGCCGTGACGCCGGCGGCATGACAGCGATGTAGCCAAGCCCGAGCGCGAGCGAGATCGCGACCACGATGAGGTTCGCGGTCTTGAAGCTGACGTCCACGATATTCATGGTGCGCGCCGGCTTGCCGGGATCGTCCTGATTGTAGTTGACCGGCCGGGTCAGCCGGTGCGTCACCGCGATGATCGACTGATTGACCCAGGACCAGTTCTGCTCATCGCGCTGGCCAAAGCCTTTCTCGGAACTCGAGCCCACCATGCCGCGATACCAGGTCTTCAATTCCTGGACATTGCGGTCGAAGCCGCGGAACGGCGCCGGCAGCACGAACAGCAGCACGACGAGGAAGACCAGCGTGCTCGCGGCCGCCTTCCACTGCCGCCGCCACACCAGATACGGCAGTACCGCGACCGGAAAGACTTTTATCGCGGTGGCGAGCGCAAACATTGCGCCGGCCAGCCACGGCCGCGCGTCGCGCAGCAGCCAGAAGCCGTATAGCATCAGCGCCAGCAGCAAGAGGTTGGGCTGGCCGAGATCGTACATGTCGAAGATGAAGGTGATGGTGATGAAGCTCGGCAGCGCGAACAGCCACGGCCCCGGCGCGCGGCCCGCACCGGTCATGGCGTTGGAGAACTGTGCCGTCATCCACCATGCCACCGCATTGAGCAGCGACAGGATGAGATAGAGCGGGATCTTGCCGAGCCAGGCGGGGATGGCGAGCAGCACCGCCGGCAGCGGCGGATAGATGAAGCCGAACTGCGCATCGGGGGCGATGGGATAGAGGTCCTCGCCGTGCAGCACCTGCTGGCCGGCCCAGTACCACAGCGGATAATCCTTGGTCTTGCCGCTGCCGAAGATTTCGGGGACCAGCACGTCGGCGGTCAGCACGATCACGCACAGGAAGAACAGCCAGTCGAGCGGCTCCCGCCACGACGGATATCTCAGCACGGGCGCCGTATTGCCGGTCACAGGGGATGTCGAAGCTGCCACTAGCGGCGCAGCAGTCCGCCGAGCGCACCGCGCACCAGCGAACGGCCGATCGAACTGCCCATCGACCCCGCGACCGACTTGCCGACACCGGCGGCGAGATCGCCGATCACCTTGTTGGTGACGGAGCGCGTCACCTGGCGCGCCACGACCTGCCCGGTGGACATCCGGCCGCGCTTGACGTTGGTGCCGAAGATCGTCCCGACGATCGCGCCGATCTGTCCCAGAATGCCCCCGCCTCCGCCGGCCGCGGCGCCGCCCGCTTCGTCGGCGGTCGCCGCGGTGCCGGACAGACGCTTCTGGATCATCTCATAGGCCGACTCGTCGTCGATGGCGGTGTCGTATTTGCCCTTCACCGGGCTCGCATTCATGATCGCCTTGCGCTCTTCCGGCGTGACCGGCCCGATCCGCGCCGAGGGCGGGCGGATCATGACGCGCTCGACGATCGCCGGCGTGCCGCCGCCTTCCAGGAACGACACCAGCGCCTCGCCCTTGGCAAGCTCCATGATGACGCGCGCGGTATCGAGTTTCGGGTTGGGCCGGAAGGTTTGCGCCGCGGCCTGCACCGCCTTCTGGTCACGCGGCGTAAAGGCGCGCAGCGCGTGCTGCACGCGGTTGCCGAGCTGGGCCAGCACCTTGTCGGGCACGTCGATCGGATTCTGCGTCACGAAGTAGACGCCAACGCCCTTGGAGCGGATCAGCCGCACCACCTGCTCGATCTTGTCCATCAGCGCCTTCGGCGCATCGGTGAACAGGAGGTGCGCCTCGTCGAAGAAGAACACGAGTTTCGGCTTCGGCAGGTCGCCCGCTTCCGGCAGCTCCTCGAACAGCTCCGACAGCATCCAGAGCAGGAAGGTGGCGTAGAGCCGCGGGTTCTGCATCAGCTTGTCCGCGACCAGGATATTGACGTAGCCGCGGCCGTCGCTGTCGGTCTTCATGAAGTCTTTCAGCGACAGCGGCGGCTCGCCGAAGAACTTGGTGGCGCCCTGGTTCTCCAGCACCAGGAGCTGGCGCTGGATGGTGCCGACGGTGGCCTTGCTGACATTGCCGTAGCCCTGCGCGGCCTTGCGGATGTCGGCGAGGTGGTCTTCCTCGTCGTCATCCGATTTCTTGCCGGAAGCGGGGACGATGGCGTCGAGCAGCGCGCGCAGGTCCTTCATGTCGATCAGCGTCAGGCCGTTTTCATCCGCTACGCGGAATGCGACGTTAAGCACGCCTTCCTGCACATCGTTGAGATCCAGCATGCGCGACAGCAGCAAGGGCCCCATTTCGGTGACCGTGGCACGCACGGGATGCCCCTGCTCGCCGAACACGTCCCAGAACATGGTCGAGAACCGGTCGGGCTGGTAGGTCAGCCCCATCTCATCAGCCCGCTTGGTGATGAAGTCCTTGGCCTCGCCCAACTCGGCGATCCCGGAGAGGTCACCCTTGATATCTGCGGCAAATACGGGGACGCCGGCGCGGGCAAAGCCTTCCGCCATCACCTGCAGCGTCACGGTCTTGCCGGTGCCGGTGGCGCCAGTGACGAGACCGTGCCGATTGGCAAGATTGAGCGTCAGCCACGCCGGCTGCTCGCCCTTGCCGATAAATATCTTGTCGGCGGTATCAGCCAATTTGTTGTCGGACGCAGCCATCGCATCGCCTCTTCACGCAGTTTGATCGGGATCAAATCGGGATCGAACATACTTCATCTTGCGATGCGATTGAAACCGGTGAACGAGCCTTTGAATGGATCGAAAAGGTCCCTTCCAGCGATCAATCCGTCCAGCGACCCTCTCCGAAAGTTGCAGATGACCGGGCATCGGCGACAATTCATCGCCGAATTTCGCTACCGGTCGTGCATTGGTGCAACACTTGGCGGACGATTGCAGCGCAAACGCAACTCCAAATGTCGTCGTCGCTTGTAATTCGCATCGCAGGCGATCAAGATTGAACCTGAACGACGAAGTGGGTCCGGTATAACGGACTGAGGCGGGGCAAAATATGGACGAACTGGTGGGACGGCTGACCGATAAGGCCAGCATCGATAGTGCTGTCGCTGAAAAAACCGTCGGCATTATCCTTGGGTTCCTGCGCAGCGAAGGTCCGACCGACAAAGTCCAGGCCCTGATTGACGCCATCCCGGGCGCGGAAGCGGCAATCGCCACTTCTGAGCGCGGCGCCGGTCTTTCCAGGCTGATGGGCGGCGGCTTGATGGCCGTCGGCACACGGCTGATGGGGCTGGGGCTGGGAATGGGCGAGATTCAGAACATCGCGCGTGAACTTTTCAGGTTCGGCCGCGACAAAATCGGAGCTGAACACATGAGTGAAATCATTTCGGGGACGCCTGGCCTCAAGCAGTTCGCCGCTTAAAGCCGCTCCTCGCCATCATTTTATCAAGTGTCATGACATATCCCCTATCCGCGATTGAAGGCCTCGGGACCTATCCGGCCTCGAAACTGAAATCGCTGGGCATCCGCACCACCGACGCGCTGCTGGAAGCGGCGCGGACCGTCAAGGGCCGCAAGGACCTCGCGGCCAGGACCGGCATCAGTGAGCAACTCTTGCTGGAATGGGCCAATTTCGCCGACCACATGCGCATTCGCGGCATGGGCAAGGCCAAGATCGAGTTGATCCGCGCCGCCGGCGTCACCACGGTGCGTGAACTGGGCCTGCGCAATCCGTCCCGGCTCGCGCAGAGCATGAAAGAGGCCAATATCAAGCGCAAGCTGGTGCGCGCGATGCCGTCGGAGAAGTCGGTGGAGCGCCTGATCGAGCAGGCACGCAAGCTGCAGCCCAAGATCACCTACTAGGGCCGCCTGCCGCAGCCCATTCCGGTCCCCTGCGGCGCGACCTTGACACCCCGCTGCGGACCGCGCAAAGCGACCGCATGATCGCAACCACGTCCTCAGCCGCCACGGCCTCCGGCGCCGGCCGCCTGGACCTGCCGGCGCTGCTGGCACGGCCTTATCCGGCCGTGATGGGTGTGCTCAACATCACCCCGGACTCCTTTTCCGACGGCGGCGCCTTCATCGCCCCCGAAAGCGCGCTGGCGCAGGCCCGCCGCATGATCGCCGAGGGCGCCGACATCATCGACATCGGCGCGGAATCCACCCGTCCCTATGGCGGCGCACAGAAGGTGACGGCGGAAGAAGAGTTGCGGCGGCTGGAGCCGGTGCTGAAGGAAGTGGTCGCACTGGGCGTCCCCGTCTCCATCGACAGCATGAAATCCGATGTCGTCGCCTGGGCGCTGGACCGCGGCGCCGTGATCGCCAATGACGTCTGGGGGCTGCAGCGCGATGCCGGCATGGCCTCCCTGATCGCCGCCCGCAACGTCCCCGTCGTGGTCATGCACAACCGCGACAGCGCCGATCCCGCCCTCGACATCATGAAGGATATTGCGGACTTCTTTGCACGCACGCTCGACATCGCCGCCAGGGCCGGCATCAAGCGGGAGAACATCGTGCTCGATCCCGGCATCGGCTTTGGCAAGACGCCCGAGCAAAGCATGACAGCGCTGGCGCGCCTTGGCGAATTACGCTCGTTCGGACTGCCCATCCTGGTCGGCGCCTCCCGCAAGCGCTTCATCTCCACGGTGACGCCGTCGGAGCCGCAGCAGCGGCTCGGCGGCTCGATCGCGGCACATCTGATCGC
>JAKFVP010000615.1 GCA_021732175.1 Bradyrhizobium sp. | reverse complement strand
CTCCGCGGATCTTTGAACCGCAGAGGACCTGAACTGAGTCGCTGCATAAAACCCCCGTTCTGACCGTGTCGCGAGGGGGTCAATTCCTCGTGTCGTCAGGGGGTCAATTTTCCACGTCGCCCGACAGCAGCACCGGATTTGTGGAAGGCCGCAACGTCGCGATCGAGTTTCGCTGGGCAGAGGGTCGCAATGACCGGCTACCCGCACTTGCCGCCGATCTGGTCCAGCGCCAGGTCAATGTGCTGGTTGCCCTTGGCGGCACGGCGTCCGTGCTGGCAGCAAAGAACGCTACCACCACAATTCCCCTCGTCTTCCGCATGGCCACCGACCCCGTGGAATTGGGGCTTGTTGCCAGTCTCAGCCGGCCGGGCGGCAACGTCACCGGCGTGACCACCATGGGCGTCGAACTGGGCGGCAAGCAGCTCGAACTGCTGCACGAGGCAGCGCCAGCGGTATCGGCGGTTGTCCTCCTGATCAATCCGACCAATCCTGCGATATCCGTGGCCCAGACAAGGGACGTCCCTCCCGCGGCCCGCAAGCTTGGCTTGGCGCTTCATGTGCTGGGTGCGAGCCAGGAAAGCGACTTCGACGCAGTCTTTGCAAAGATGAAGGAGCTGGGCGCTGGCGGACTCATGATCAGCCCCGATACGTTCCTGAACGCACGGAGCGAAAAATTGGCCGCGCTCGCCGTTCGCCATGCAATACCAACTATCTCGCCTTACCGCGAGTTCGCCAGGGCGGGCGGCCTGATGAGCTATGGCGCAAGTATCGTTGGCGCATCACGGCAAGCCGGCGTCTACACCGGCCGCATTCTGAAGGGCGAAAAGCCCGCCGACCTGCCGATCGAACAGCCCACCCTTGTTGAATTCGTGATCAACATCAGGGCGGCGAAGGCTCTTGGCCTGTCGGTGCCGGCGATACTGTTGTCGCGCGCCGACGAGGTGATCGAGTAGCCGACCAACCTAGCGCTTGCGCGGGGCTTCCAGGCCCCGGAGCAGCAGCTCCAGCAGCGCATCGATCCGCGCCGGCCTGGTCGGGTCCTTCCAGTCATCGGAATGGGCGGGATGGTGATAGCGGGTGGTGGCGTCGAAAACGGCGCGGGCAGCCACCTTGGCATCAGCGACCTCGAAGGCACCCTGCTTGACGCCATCGGAAATGATCTGCGCCACCTGGTCGACCAGGCGCTCCTTGTGCGCCCTCACCGCCTGGCAGGCTTCCTGCGCCAGCGTCAGGTAGGTTGCGAACATCTCGGGGTCTTCGGTGACTTTCTTGTATTTGATGTCGACCATCGTGCGCAGCCACTTCTCCAGCCGCGCGGGCGCGGGGCCGGAGCTTTCGGCGATCTCCTGCAGCGGTGCATTGGCGCGATCGAGCCAGCGCTTCGCCACCGCCTGGCGCAGCGAAGCCTTGCTGGGAAAATGGCGATAGACGCTGCCGTGGCTGACATCGAGCACACGAGCAACGTCGACGACGGTGGCCTTGGCCAGCCCGTAGCGGCGCAAGACCTCCTCCGTCGCTTCGAGAATCCGCTCGGGGGTCAGGACGACAACTTCGTTCATGGACGTTCCCTTTGCGTCTCGTGGAGACTGGAGGCTTTAACGGACGAACCTGGCCGCTTCGGCCTCGAGATGGCGGGCAACCAGTTGGTTGACCCAGAGCTGGAATTGGGCAGCTAAACTCATAATTTCTGTAGTCATGGTGATAAGCCCTTGAGTTTTCGAGGTTTACCTCCTTCAAAGGCCGGTAAACCCGCGCGGCGCCCTGGTCACTTGTTGTTTTTGGCATGCCCCTTTTGGGCATCATGCTCGGGCGTCGAGACGGATATACATCTCGCGCTGACAGATTTCAATATCTGTCATTCACACTTCTGTGAGGCTCCGGCAATGGCGTGCCGGCGTCTCGTGGGGCCTACAGTGCATGGGGTTGTTTTCGACGTTATTGCTCGGCGTCCTTGGGCGGCATCCGGGGCGGCAACAAGGGCGAGAACACGGGACCCTGCGCCTCCGCCGCCGGCGTCACGAACTCGCCGGTCGAGGAATCGCCGCCTGACGTCTCCAGGATCGTCTTCGGCGTGATGTACTCCCGGACGAGGTCCATGATGGTGCCGTCACCGCCGCCGAAATCCGCGGCGCGCCCGCCCTGCGCACGCCCTGCCTTGATCTCGTTCTCCGCGGCAGTCGTCTTTTCGGCCAGTTCAGGCGTGTAGGGCATGCGGAACGCACGGGGGATCGCGCTCGGCCGGTTATCCCCGTCGAGTTCCTCGACCCACAGATAGACCGAGCCGGGATCGCCCTCCAGCGAATGCGGCTCCACGATCCGCGCCGACAGCAGCTTGAAGGAATGGGGCAGCCTGTCCGTCGCGGCCCAGCCGAGCAGGCCGCGCATGGCGCCGAAGCTGACGACATAGAACGCGCTGGTCAGGACGATGGCGAAGGCCTTCAGCGACCAGTGCAGGCGCGCATAGACCAGCACGAGCAGCAGCAGCGCGCCGATCACGGCGTAGGCAACCGCGAGCGTGACGATCACCGATTGCAGGTTACTCACGGCGGATCATCCTTACCCCCGTCTTCGGGTCGATATCGGCGCCATTGGCGCGGACGTTGCGGAACGTCTCCAGCAGCGATTTCGGCCGCTGGTCGACGTTGATGACCTTGCCCTCGGCATCGAGGCGAAACCGCACGGCGGTCTTCTCGTCGCCGGTGCGATTGAGCGTCACCTTGTTGTCGAAGATCACCTGCACCGTCGGATTGAGCTTCTGCACCCTCACATGTGCATCGACCGCCTCGCCCGTCGTCGCCCGGAAGTGCGAGACATTGACGGTGTATTCGCCGGCCAGGATGCCGCGCACGGTGACGATCTCCTCGCGGATCGGCGAAGGGATCTTCTTGCCGTTGACGATGATGAAATCGTTGGCGCCGCCGCGATCGTCGCGGTCCAAGGTCAGAAAGCCGGCTTCGCGATGCCGATACCAGGCGATGTGGCCGGCAGGATCCTGCACGAACAGGTCGAGATCGTCGGGGTGATTGTCCGGCCAGTCCATCGTGATCATGAACTCGGCCTTGAAATCGACCTTGCCGTCCTTGGAGTCGGGAGAAACCGCAAGCAGCGCCAGGAAAAACAGGAAGGCGATCACCTGCAGCGCCTTGAAGAGCATCACGCCGAGCGGATCGAAATTCTCGTCCCTGGGATAGAGACCGAAATCATCCATCATGGCGGCGTTCCAAGGCCGGTGTGACATGCGTCTCGGTCAGCATGACGGCATCGGAAAACACCCGCTGGGTCGCGGCATCGAGCATGTAGTACTGGATCCGGACCAGGATCGACCCGATCAGGCCGGCGAGCGTCGTGTACATCGCGACCGCCATGCCGTCGCTCATCAGCCCCATCGACGATTTCATCGCGACCTTGTCGGCGGCATCCAAGGTCGCGATTGGCGCGAGCATGATGATAAAGCCGATGATGGTCCCGAGCAGCCCGAGCTTCATCAAGGTGTCCGAGACAAAGGCGCCAAAACCGTTGGAGCCCCGCAGGCGATCGGCCAGCGTACGCAGCAGCAGGGTCTGGTCGATGCGGCCGGCGGCCTGTGCCTTCGCCTTCTCCACCAGGCTGCGGATGTGATCGGTCACGAGCCCGCGCGGCAGACCGCGCGCATCGGCTTCGAGCACCCGTGCGCCATCGGGCGCGGTCAGGATGGCGCGGCAAGCACGGGCGGCCTCGCCCTCCCGGGCAATTGCCCGTGTGCGCCAGAAGCAATGGACGCAGGTGACAATGTAGAGAACGGCGATGACGCTGGAAATGTAGGTGCGGTCGGAGACGACCATGAGGCGGATCAGCCCGTATCGCCACAGCAGCACCGCCGCGAAGATCGAAAGGCCGGTGAAGATCATCCAGATCAGCAGGACATCGCGCTCGCCTGAATCCCGCCCCGCTGATGCGCTTCCCTCTGCCACCGTGGAACTCATGCTGCGCTCGCTCCCTGCTTGTACTATTCCATAGCTTCGCTCACTCAAGAACCACGGTTTTGTTAAATCGGTGGCGGCCGGCGCGATCCAAGGACATCGGCCCGAACGTCGTGCACCGATTGTACCGATCTGTCTCCCCCGGGCCGGGCTCGGCCATGCCCCTTCCGGATCAGGCGTTTTTCCCCTGTCCGGAGTTCCGTTTGGGTGGCCTAGCGGCGCACGATTTGCTAAAGCGCGGCGTAAAAACAAACCGGGCGGGAGCGCCGCGCGCCCTGCCCCTGATGGCCCGGAGTTTCGATGATCCCCCGCTATACCCGCCCGGAAATGGCCTCCATCTGGGAGGCGCAGACGCGTTTCAAGATCTGGTTCGAGATCGAGGCGCATGCGGCGGACGCGCTGGCCGAGCTCGGCACCATCCCCAAAGAAGCGGCGAAGACGATCTGGGCAAAGGCGAAGAATGCCACATTCGACGTCGGGCGGATCGACGAGATCGAGCGCGAGACCAAGCACGACGTCATCGCCTTCCTCACCCACCTCGCCGAGATCGTCGGCCCCGAGGCGCGCTTCGTGCACCAGGGCATGACGTCGTCGGACGTGCTCGACACCTGCCTCAATGTGCAGCTGGTGCGCGCCGCCGACCTTTTGATTGCCGACATCGACAAGGTGCTGGCGGCGCTGAAGAAGCGCGCCTTCGAGCACAAGATGACGCCGACCATCGGCCGCTCCCACGGCATCCATGCCGAACCCGTCACGTTCGGGCTGAAGCTCGCCCAGGCCTATGCCGAATTCTCGCGTGGCCGCGAGCGCCTGCTCGCCGCGCGCAAGGAAGTCGCGACCTGCGCCATCTCGGGCGCGGTCGGCACCTTCGCGCAAATCGACCCGCGTGTGGAGGAGCATGTCGCCAAGGCCATGGGCCTCGTCCCCGAACCGGTCTCGACCCAGGTGATCCCGCGCGACCGCCACGCCATGTATTTCGCGACGCTGGGCGTGATCGCTTCGTCCGTCGAGCGGCTGGCGATCGAGATCCGCCATCTGCAGCGCACCGAGGTGCTGGAGGCGGAAGAGTTCTTCTCCGAGGGCCAGAAGGGCTCGTCCGCCATGCCGCACAAGCGCAATCCGGTGCTGTCGGAAAACCTCACCGGCCTTGCCCGCATGGTGCGCGCTTATGTGACCCCGGCGCTGGAGAACGTCGCGCTGTGGCACGAGCGCGACATCTCGCACTCCTCGGTCGAACGCATGATCGGCCCCGACGCCACCGTGACGCTAGACTTCGCGCTGGTGCGCCTCGCCGGCATGATCGAGAAGCTCTTGGTCTATCCCGCCAACATGCAGAAGAACCTCGACAAGCTCGGCGGGCTCGTGCATTCGCAGCGCGTGCTGATTGCGCTGACGCAAAAGGGCGCGAGCCGCGAGGACGCCTACAAATTCGTGCAGCGCAATGCCATGCCGGTCTGGCGCGGCGAAGGCGATTTCCTGACGTTGCTGAAGAAAGACCCCGATGTGAAGAAGTATCTCAGCGATGCCGAAATCGAAGAGCAGTTCGACCTCGGCTATCACCTGAAGCATGTCGACACGATCTTCAGGCGCGTGTTCGGCTCCGCCTGACCTGCCGGGGTCCTGCCCCGTCGACCAGGCAAGGCAAGTGAACGGTAACCACGGAAAGTTATAGTTCTCCCGTGCCAGCGCCCCCCACCATTCTCGTCTTCGATTCCGGTCTCGGCGGCCTCACCGTGCTGCGCGAGATCGTCGCCGCGCGGCCCGATGCCCATTACGTCTATGTCGCCGACGATGCGTTCTTTCCGTACGGGCACCATGGCGAGGCGGAGATCATCGATCGCGTGGTGCCGCTGATCGGCGAGCTGATCGCCACGCACGAGCCTGACCTGGTGACGATCGCCTGTAACACCGCCTCCACGCTGGTGATGGCGCATTTGCGCAGCGCCTACACCGTCCCCTTCGTCGGCACAGTGCCGGCGATCAAGCCCGCCTGCGCCAGTTCGAAGACCAAGCTCGTGTCGGTGCTCGGCACCAAGGGCACGGTGAAGCGCGAATACACGCACGGCCTGATCCGCGATTTTGCGCAGGGCTGCCAGGTGACGCTGGTGGGATCGCCGGAACTTGCCTCGCTGGCGGAAGCAGCGCTGAGCGGCGATGAAGTCAGCGACGCCGACATTTCGGCCGAAATCGCGCCGTGCTTTGTCGGCAAGCCTGCGGATGCGTCGATGCGCACCGACACCGTCGTGTTGGCCTGCACGCATTATCCGCTGCTGCTGGACCGCCTGGCGCGGCTGGCGCCCTGGCCGGTCGCCTGGATCGATCCGGCGCCGGCGATTGCGCGGCGCGTGGTCGATCTGATCGGCAAGCCCGGCAACGTCTACGACGGCGCCGGTGCCGAGATGGTCTTCACCTCGGGCCGGCCGCACACGCTGAGCCAGGCGTTGATGCCGTTTTTCGGTGGCCGCGTTCCCGCATAATTTGATAGTTTTCGCGCGGGGCCCCCGCCGGAGTTCTTTGCATTGACAACGACATCGCAGCCCACCCTCAACCGCCTCAAGAAGATGTGGCGCGAGGGCCGCCCGACCTTTGGCGCCATCGCCACCATTCCCGCGATCCAGACCGTGCGCATCATGGCTCAGTCACTGGACTGGATCATTGTCGATCTCGAGCACGGCCCGATCGATCTCGGCACCGCGCATGCCATGATCATGGCCACATCAGGCACGCCCTGCGTGCCGATGCTGCGCATTGCCGCCAACGAGCCCTGGCTTGCCAAGGCGCCGATGGATCTCGGCGCGCTCGGCATCAACTTTCCGATGATCTGCAGCCGCGCCGATGCCGAGAAGGCGGTGCGCAGCGTGCGCTACCCGCCGAAGGGCGAGCGGCTGTGGGGCCCGTTTCATGCGCCGTTCCGCTGGAACGTGTCGATGGCCGATTACATGGCGACCGCCGACGACGACATGATCTGCATCGTCACCATCGAACATGTCGAGGCGGTCGAGCGCATCGACGAGATCATGGCCACTCCCGGCATCGATCTCGCCGTGATCGGCCCCGGAGATCTCGCCACCTCCATCAACAAGCGCGGCCTGCCCGACGATCCCGAAGTGGTGGCGCTGATGAAGCGCGCCGAGGAAGGCATTTTGAAAAGCGTCGTGCCGATCGGCGGCGTGGCGCGCACGGCGGAAGCGGCCAATGCGATGATCGCGCGCGGCTATGTGGCGCTGGCGCTCGGCTTCGACTGGTCGCTGTTCCAGCGCGGCATTACCGCGAGTTTCGAAGGCATCAAGCGCTGATCTTGCAGCCTTGCCGCGCTCGGGCACGATGCTAGAATTTTTCAGCTTTCAGGGAGAAACGACATGAACAAGAAAATCGTTATCGGACTTGCCGTCGCGAGCTTCACCTTTGCCGGCATTGCCATTGCGCAGCAGAGCGGCATCAAGCGCACGCCGCTGCAGAAGGTCGACTTCCCGGCCGGCTACAACACCATCACGGCGATCGCCGAAATCCCCGCGGGCGGCGCCGCCGGCCGCCACACCCATCCGGGCGCCGAAACCGGTTATGTGCTGGAGGGCGAACTGGAGCTGCTGATCGACGGCCAGCCGCCGAAGAAGCTGAAGGCCGGCGATTCCTACCAGATCCCGGAAGGCGCGGTTCACGACGCCAAGGCCGGCGGCGACAAACCGATGAAGGTACTCGGCGTTTATGTCGTGAAAGCGGGCGAACCGCTCGCAAAACCGGCACCTTGAGGCTATTTCCGGCTCGCCCCAAAGCGGCGGGTTCGTGCTAGATCAGGGGTCGGCGACCGGGGACACCCCGGCTCGCCGGCTTTCTGTTTGTCCATTTGCGGGAATCTGATCCAGGATGCGGGGAACGGTCCGTACAATCTCCACGCCGCGCCGTGTCATCGCCGACCTCATGCACGCCTCGGTCCGCGTGCCCTTTGTGTCGTTGACCCGCCCGGTCAATGTACGGCCGCTGCTCGAGGCCCGCGCGCAAGCCGTTGGGCCCCCCGGCTGGGCCGCAATCTTCGTCAAGGCCTTTGCGCTGGTGGCCCGCGAGCAGCCGATCCTGCGCACGCTCTATGTCAAACTGCCCTGGCCCGGCTTCTACGAACTGCCGCGCTCGGTTGCGATGGTGGCGATCGCACGCCAGGTGGATGGCGAGGACTGCGTGCTGCCGCAACGGATCACCGCCCCAGACGAGATGCCGCTCGCCGAGGTCGATGCGCTGATCCGGCAGGCCAAGGATGCGCCGGTCAACGAAGTCCCGGCGTTCCGGAAGATGCTCAAGATAACCCGGCTGCCCCTGCCGCTTCGCCGCCTGCTCTGGGCGATCGGGCTCGCCTTCGGCCGCCATCGGGTGAAGTTCTTCGGCAGTTTCGGCGTAACCTCGGTGGCCGCCTATGGCCCGGGGGAGCTGCATGCGCTGAGCCCTGGCCCGTTCGTGCTGAGCTACGGGGTGGTCGGGCCCGATCAGACCCTCGATATTGTGCTGCGCTGGGACCACCGGGTCACGGACGCCGCCCCCATGGCCAAGGCCCTGACCCGGCTGGAACAGGTGCTGAATACCGAAATCGCGGCCGAAATCCGCGCCAATCGCTACCAAAGCGTGCCCAAACAGGTCCGGGTGGTCGGCAGTTAGGGCCGGAAAGCCCCAAATTTCGGCCTTGAGAAAACCAGCGCATTTGTTTGACATCAGGGCCGTTTCTGCCTAGAAACCGCCCTGCTCGCGGGCCGGTTTTCGGCCCGCGTTGCGTTTCGCGACCCGTGGTCCGTCCTCGAGCTTTCGAGTGCGGGCCTGTCGGCAGCAGGCAAAGTCCTGATGCACAGGAGGGCGCGTCTCCTCAAACCCTGAAGCTACTTGAAACGAGGACGCGATGACAAAGCGCAGTGAGGCGAAGTACAAGATCGATCGCCGTATGGGTCAGAATATCTGGGGCCGCCCGAAGAGCCCCGTGAACCGCAGGGAATACGGCCCCGGCCAGCACGGCCAGCGCCGCAAGGGCAAGCTCTCCGACTTCGGCGTGCAGCTGCGCGCCAAGCAGAAGCTTAAAGGCTATTACGCCAACATCTCAGAGCGCCAGTTCCACGGCATCTATGTCGAGGCCGGCCGCATGAAGGGCGACACCGGCGAGAACCTGATCGGTCTCCTGGAGCGCCGTCTCGACACCGTGGTCTATCGCGCCAAGTTCGTCTCCACGATGTTCGCCGCGCGCCAGTTCATCAACCACGGCCACGTCAAGGTGAACGGCCGCAAGGTCAACATCGGCAGCTACAAGCTGAAGGTCGGCGATGCCATCGAGGTGAAGGAATCCTCCAAGCAGCTCACGCCGGTGCTGGAAGCGACGCAACTGCCCGAGCGCGACGTGCCTGACTTCCTGGAAGTCGACCACGGCAAGATGACCGCGAAATTCGTCCGCATCCCCGGCCTCTCCGACGTGCCGTTCCCGGTGCAGATGGAGCCGCACCTGATCGTCGAATTCTATTCGCGCTGATCGGTTTTCTGCGGACCCCCGATATCAAAAGGCCCCGGTTTTGCCGGGGCCTTTTTGCTTGGGCGACGCAACTATCAGCAAGGCTTGGCGACGTTCAGTTCGCCATTGCCTTCTTCGCTGCCTGAGCCAGAAAGCCGGAGCGCGTAAAACCTTCGCGCGCCGCATATTGATCGATCTGGTCGAGCACATCGGCAGGCATCGTCACGTTGATGCGCACACTCTTCACATCGGCCGCGGGCGCAGCAACCAGCACGGCGACGCCGTCCTTGTTCTGCACATCGCTCATGATCATTTCGAGAGAGCTTGGCTCTGGGATCGCTTCGCCGTCCGCCGCCAATCCTTCCAGATGAAAAGCCAAGGCCTCTGCGGCCATATCGCGAGCTTCATCAAGCGTTTTTCCGGCGCTGATGACACCGGGAAGATCGGGAAACGATACGCCGTAGTCGCTGTCGGCTTCCTTATGGATCAACGCAATATATTGTCGCATCTTTGTCCCTCTGCGCGGGCGGGCCGCTGGCCCTTCGCTCGTCTGTTTCTCGCCTACTTCAATTTCAGGCCGGCCTGCTTCTCGATGCTCCTGAACGTGCCGACCGGCACATCTCTCTTGGGATGCGGGACTGTCACCCGACCCGGTTTAGTCGGATGCTTGAACTGGACATGACTTCCTTTTTGCGCGACCTGAACCCAGCCGTCCGCTCGAAGCGCGGAGATGATGTCTCTGGAGTTCATGAGTATTTATACACATCCAAGTCGCTTCTTTCAAGTGTATAAATACACACTGATATAGCCTGAAAGAACCCTGCTGATGCACTACACCCCTCCCCCGCGCGATCCCAAGGCGCCGCCGGTGCGCATCAACCTGCTGTCGGACACGCAGACGCGGCCGACGCCAGGCATGCGCGAGGCGATGGCGAAAGCCGAGGTCGGCGACGAGCAGATCGGCGATGATCCGACCGTCAACGCGCTGTGCGAGCGCGTGGCCGATCTGCTCGGCAAGGAAGCCGCCGTGTTCATGCCGTCGGGCACGATGTGCAATGTCGCGGCGACGCTGGTGCATTGCCGGCCGGGCGACGAGATCCTGGCGCATGAGAGCGCGCATATCATCGCCCGCGAAGGCGGCGCACATGCCGCGCTCGGCGGATTCCAGATCACGCCGCTGAGGGGCGAGGACGGACAGTTTTCGCCGGACACCTTCAAGGCGGCGCTGCATCCGCGCTCGCGCTACCAGCCGCCGCAGGTGCTGATCAGCGTCGAACAGACCGCCAATATCGGCGGCGGCACGATCTGGAAGAAGGCGGCGCTGGACGAGGTCGTCAAGATCGCCAAGGCGAACGGCATGGCCACGCACATGGACGGCGCGCGGCTGCTCAATGCAACCGTTGCGACCGGCATCTCCGCGCGCGACATGGCCGCGGGATGGGATTCCGCCTGGATCGATTTCTCCAAGGGCCTGGGCGCGCCGATCGGCGGCGTGATCGCGGGCTCGCGCGCTTTCATCGACGAGGTCTGGCGCTGGAAGCAGCGGCTCGGCGGCTCGATGCGGCAGGCCGGCGTCTGCGCCGCCGCCTGCATCTATGCGCTCGATCACAATGTCGATCGCCTGGCTGACGATCACGCCAATGCGCGGGCCCTTGCCCGCGGGCTGTCGCAGATCAACGGCATCGAGGTGCAGCAGCCCGAGACCAATCTCGTGTTCTTCAAGCCGGATGGCGCCGGTGTCTCAGGCGAAAAGATGGTGGCGGCGTTGCGCCCGCGCGGCGTGCTGCTCGCGATGATGGACGGCCGCATCCGCGCCTGCACGCATCTCGACGTCACGGCCGCCATGATCGAGGAAATGGTCGGTCACGTCAGGGAGATCGTGCGGGCGGCGTAGCTAGATCCGCGGGTCCATCGCGACGGCCGGGGCGGCATCCGCAGCCGTTTCCGTGAAGGTAACGGCCCGCGGCCGCAGCAGCGTGACGCCAAGCACGAGATACGCCGCGCAGGTCCACAGCGATTGCCAGTTCTGCGGGCCTTCGTTGAAGGCGATCCAGATCGCGGACAGTACGAACAATCCGGCGAATACCGCCTCGGCCAGCGGCCGTTTGCCTGACTCTGCCGTGTTTGATATCGCCACCGCGAAGAACGGCACCACGGCCATGGTCAGGCTCGCGAACGGAAAGTCGCGCCAGCGCCCGTCGAAGATGAGGCCGAGCGCGGTCTCGGTTGCCAGCGCGATCGTCACGATCAGGGTGAAGCTGAGAATCCGCGTCACCAACGGCAGGCCTCCGCCTTCCCTTGGACCCAGCACTTCAGCGAATGTCGGCAGCGAAGACCCGGTCATCAGCGCATTCGCCGCCAATAGCGGCGCGGCCATGCCGGCAACGAGCATCAAGCCCCGCAGCAGCCAGCCGCCGGCGCCGAAGGCTTCCAGCACCATTCGTTCCGCACCGATGCCAAGCAGGATTCCGCCT
>JAKFVP010000436.1 GCA_021732175.1 Bradyrhizobium sp. | reverse complement strand
TCCGCCGGCGCCGACCGCATGCAGGGCGTCATCGGCGAGATCAACGAGCTTGGCGTCCTGGTCAAGCAGCTCGCCACCACCGTGGCTGGTCATGACGAGATGCTGTCCGCGCCCCCTCCGGCGCCGACGCCACCGCCACCGTCCCGTCCCGAAACGGCATCGAACGAGACACCGGCAGCGGAACAAGGCAAGACCGCTGCCGCAGCCGAAGCACCGGCGGCGTCCGCCGCCGCCGCGGCTCCCGTGCCGTCCCGCAGCCAGACGCAGCTCATCAACGCGGTGAAGAGCGCGATCGAGGAGAACCGGCTCGACATCTATCTGCAACCGATGGTGACGCTGCCGCAGCGCAAGGTGCGCTACTACGAGGCGGTGACGCGGCTGCGCGACGACAAGGACCAGGTGCTCGCGGCGGAGGACTTCATCGCCACCGCCGAAAGCGCCGGCCTGATCGGGCGCATCGATCACGCAGTGATGCTGCGCTGTGTGCAGGTGCTGCGCCGGCTGATGGTGCGCAACAAGGAAGTCGGCGTGTTCTGCAACGTGTCGGCGACCACGATTTCCAACCCGACCAATTTCGCGCAGTGCCTGGACTTCCTCGAGGCCAACCGCGCGCTCGCGCCCTCCCTCGTGCTCGAATTCAAGCAGGCGACGCTACGCGGCCTCGGCACGTCGGAGACGGAGAATCTGGCGGCACTGGCGCAGCGCGGCTACCGCTTCTCGATCGATCATGTCACGGATCTGCGCTTCGAGCCGCGCGACCTTGCCGATCGCGGCGTGCGCTTCATCAAGGTGCCGGCGTCGCTGCTGCTCGATCCCAAGCAGAGCTCGACATCGGACATCCACCCGTCCGATCTCTCCGACCTGCTCGGCCGCTTCGGCATCGACCTGATCGCCGAGAAGATCGAGGGCGAGCGCGCCGTGGTCGACCTGCTCGACTACGACGTCAGGTTCGGACAGGGCTTCCTGTTTGCCCCGCCGCGGCCGTTGCGGCCGGAGGGAGCATCTGCTACCGGCGGGGCCACCGCCACCAAGCCGCAGGAAGCCAATGGTCCCGGCAATCCGGCCCCGGTCGAAACGACGGGCATCGATACACCGCCGCGCGCGACGGGCAGTGCCGCACTGGCACGCCGCGTCGCCGGTCCAGGCTGACCGTTCATTGCTGTCATGATCCTGCGCTTTGTCGAGAAGTTGCGCGACGTCGTTGACGGCGTCGAGGTCGTGCTCAGCGATATCTGGGGCGTGGTGCATAACGGGCTGGAGTCGTTTCCCGAGGCCTGCGAGGCGCTCCACACCTATCGCCGGCAGGGCGGCGTGGTCATCCTCATCACCAACGCGCCGCGCCCCGCCGACTCCGTGCAGCGGCAACTGCGCAAGCTCGGCGTCGCCGACGAGACCTATGATGCCATCGTCAGCTCCGGCGACCTGACGCGAAACTTTGTTGCCGACCACCCCGGCAAGAAGTTCTACTGGGTCGGCCCCGACCGTGACAGCTCGATTCATCGCGGGCTCGACTTCACGCTGTCGGAGCTCGACAGCGCCGACTACATCATCTGCACCGGTCTGTTCGACGACGAGACCGAGACGCCTGAGGATTACCGGCCGATGCTGTCGAACGCGCTGGCGCGCAAGGTGCCGCTGATCTGCGCCAACCCCGACATCGTCGTCGAGCGCGGCGACCGCCTGATTTACTGCGCCGGCGCCATTGCCGAACTCTACCGCGAACTCGGCGGCGAAGCGGTTTTCTACGGCAAGCCGCACCGGCCGATCTACGAACGCGCCATGGCGCTGGCCGCCGAGCGGCGCGGCCGCCCGGCCGAACTCAGCCATGTGCTGGCGATCGGCGATAGCGTGCGCACGGATCTGGCCGGCGCCCATGGCTTCGGCATCGACTGCCTGTTCGTCACCCGCGGTATTCACTCCGAGGAATTCGAAGGCATCGACCAGCTCGACCCGGCTTCCGTGAAGGAGCTGTTCGGCCACCCGCCCAAGGCGTTGATGCGGGAACTGCGCTGGTAGGTCGATCGTCATGGCCGGGCATAGCCGTTCGAAGAACGGCGTCGCTTCGCTCCGCCTATGACCCGGCCATCCACGCCTTGATGCGCGGCTCCAAAAACGTCATGCCCGGGACAAGCCCGGGCATGACGGAACTGATAGAGCGCGCTTGTAACGAGGCGCTTATGCCATCGTCATGTCAGGGAAGACCGCCTCGATCTTGGTCTTCAGCGTCGCCGCATTGAACGGTTTGACGATGTAGTTGTTCACGCCGGCCTTCTTCGCCGCGATCACGTTCTCGGTCTTGGATTCCGCCGTGATCATGATGAAGGGCGTCGTCGCCAGATTCGGATCGGCACGGACTTCCTTCAGCAGGTCGTAGCCGGTCATCGGCTCCATGTTCCAGTCGGAAATCACGAGGCCGTATTTCTTGGCGCGCATCTTGTTCAGCGCCGCCGAACCGTCGCTGGCATCATCGATGTTCTCGAAGCCGAGCTGCTTCAGAAGATTTCGGATGATACGGATCATGGTGCTGTAGTCGTCCACCACAAGGACCGACATCGAAAGGTCCACCGCCATCTTCACTACCCCCAACGCGTTACGCCACAAATTCACATGCTGGATCGCGCTACCCGCAATCCGCCCCCAACGCTTAGCACCGAGGCTTTAAACAGGGCGTTAAGCCGACCTAGGCGAGAAGGTCCGTAAAACACCCGTTTTGCTACACAATTTGGCACGCTTGACTTGCCCGGCCCGGCCAAGCCACGGTCCCGCCGCACCTTTTCCGCCCCCGGAATCGGCCCCTCATCGACCCAGAATTTCAGGAAATGCCGTCCGATTTTACCGTTGTCCGCGACACCACGCCTGCTTCCGCGATCCCGAGGGGAGCGGTGGTGGCGATGGGCAATTTCGACGGCGTCCACCTCGGCCACCGGGCCGTGATCGGGGCCGCGCTGCGGATGGCCCGCGCGCAAGGCAGGCCCGCTTTCGCGGTCACTTTCGAGCCGCACCCGCGCAGCTTCTTCAGCCCGAACAGCCCGCAATTCCGCCTGACCACGGAAACGAACAAGCTGAGGCTGCTCGCCGGCGCCGGGCTCTCCGGCGCCGTGGTGATGACCTTCGACAAGGTCCGCGCCGGCACCTCGGCGCAAGATTTCATTCACCATGACCTCATCGGGCGGCTCGGTATCAGCGGCATTGCCGTCGGCTACGACTTCCATTTCGGCAAGGGCCGCGTCGGCTCGCCCGCCCTGCTGGTGTCCGAGGCCCCGCGCCTCGGTATCGAGGTGGACGTGCAGGCCCATGTCGATATCGACGAACGGCCGGTCTCTTCCACGGCCATTCGCATGGCGCTGGCCGAGGGACAGATCGCGGACGCCACGACCATGCTGGGCGGGCCCTGGTTCGTCACCGGCGAGGTGATCCATGGCGAGAAGCGCGGCCGCGGCCTCGGCTTTCCCACCGCCAATATCCGCCTCGACAAGAATTGCGAGCTCAAGCATGGCATCTACGCCGTGCGGGTCGGCCGCGGGTCCGAGCGTTTCGATGGCGTCGCCAGCTTCGGCCGCCGTCCCACCTTCGACAATGGCGCGCCGCTGCTCGAAGTGTTCCTGTTCGACTTCAAGGGCGACCTCTATGGCGCCGAACTCGACGTCGCCTTCATCTCCTTCATCCGCCCCGAACTGAAATTCGACAGCGTCGAGGCGCTGGTTAAGCGCATGAACGAGGATTCCGCCCGCGCCCGCGCCGATCTGGCTGCCGCGCCGGATGCTTATCCGAGGCTCGGATCAATCGGCTGAGTTCCTATGGCAGTTGACGAACTATACAAAATTTTGTATAGTTGTCGCCTATGATGGATTCGAAACCCGTCGAGTTTCGAGGCAGCGCATTGGCCGACCTGCGCTCGTTTCCCCAAGCTGCCCGGCGCGAGGCTGGGTATCAACTTGATCGGGTGCAGCGTGGGCGCGAGCCGGATGACTGGAAACCGATAAACAGTGTCGGGCGTGGCGTGAAGGAAATCCGGATACGCGATGCTTCAGGAGCCTTCAGGGTTCTGTATGTCGCAAAATTCGCGGAAGCCATTTACGTGCTGCATTGTTTTCAGAAGAAGACGCAGAAGACGCGCAAGGCGGATTTGGATCTGGCCGGCCAACGCTACCGGGACCTGTTGAAGGAGTTGGATCGATGAGCAAGAAGCGCTTTGCCAGCGTGTGGGATGCGATTGAAGACACGCCTGCACAAGCCGAGAACATGAAGCTCCGTTCGACGTTGATGATGGCGTTGAAGGACCACATCGCTCGCTCGGGGTTGAGTCAGTCCGAAGCGGCCAAGCTGCTTGGCGTGACCCAACCGCGCATCTCCGATCTGATGCGCGGAAAGATCGAGTTGTTTGGCCTCGACACACTGGTCAACATGGTGGGCGCTGCCGGCCTGCACGTCGAAATGCGGGTCTCGAGCGCAGCCTGACCGAAACGGCAGGACGTCTTCTCATGGCCTTGTACGCAACCGCCGGGCCAGCAAGCCCCTTTGCGATTTCCGCCCCTCCCTGCTATGGAAGCCCCCATGTTCGCGCGGCGCATCATAGGGATTAGCGGCCCGGCTTCCGCCTGAGCCTCCTGGCTCGGCGCAAGACCGGGACTTCCTACTTTCAACCGCGATCAATCGCGTCCTCCGCGCCGTCTTCGAGCCAAATCAGAGCATTCATGTCCGAAAAGCCGCAAAAGTCCGATTCCGCCGACTATTCCAAAACCCTGTTCCTGCCGCAGACGGAATTCCCGATGCGCGCCGGCCTGCCGCAGCGCGAGCCGGAGATTCTGAAGTTCTGGTACGACACCGGCCTCTACGAGCAGCTGCGCAAGGCGGCCGCGGGACGTCCGAAATTCGTGCTGCATGACGGCCCGCCCTACGCCAACGGCAACATCCATATCGGCACGGCGCTGAACAAGATCCTCAAGGATCTCGTCACCAAGAGCCAGCAGATGCTCGGCTTCGATTCCAATTACGTGCCGGGCTGGGACTGTCACGGCCTGCCGATCGAGTGGAAGGTCGAGGAAGAGAATTACCGCTCCAAGGGCAAGCAGAAGCCCGATTTCCGCGACTCCACCGCGATGGTGGAATTCCGCCAGGAATGCCGCGCCTATGCGACGCACTGGCTCAACATCCAGCGCGAGGAATTCAAGCGACTCGGCGTGATCGGCGACTGGGATCATCCTTACGCCACCATGGCCTATCCGGCGGAAGCGCAGATCGCGCGCGAGATCATGAAGTTCGCCGCCAACGGCACGCTCTATCGCGGCTCCAAGCCCGTAATGTGGAGCGTGGTCGAGAAGACGGCGCTCGCCGAAGCCGAGGTCGAGTACGAGGACTATCAGTCCGACATGGTGTGGGTGAAATTCCCCGTCACCTCGCCGGCGCATGGCGCGCTTGCAGACGCCTCCGTCGTGATCTGGACCACCACGCCGTGGACGCTGCCCGGCAACCGCGCCATCAGCTTCTCCTCGAAGATCGCTTACGGCCTCTACAAGATCACCGATGCGCCCGCCGACAATTGGGCCAAGACCGGCGATCTCCTGATCCTTGCCGATGCGCTGGCGGCCGACGTGTTCAGGCAGGCGCGCGTCACGTCTTACGAAAAGGTGCGCGATATCCCGTCCGACACGATGGATGCGATCGAATGCGCGCATCCGCTGAAAGGCCTTGCCGGCGGCTACGAATTCACCGTGCCGCTGCTCGACGGAGAGCACGTTACTGACGACACCGGCACCGGATTCGTGCATACCGCGCCGAGCCACGGCCGCGAGGATTTTGACGTCTGGATGGCGAATGGACGCGATCTGGCCGCGCGCGACATCAATACGGCGATCCCCTACACCGTCGACGAGAACGGCGCCTTCACCGAGCAGGCCCCTGGCTTCACGGGCAAGCGCGTCATCACCGACAAGGGCGAGAAGGGCGACGCCAACGACGCCGTCATCAAGGCGCTGGTCGAGGCCGGCAAGCTGCTGGCGCGCGGCCGGCTGAAGCACCAGTATCCGCATTCCTGGCGCTCCAAAAAACCGGTGATCTTCCGCAACACGCCGCAATGGTTCATCGCGATGGACAAGGACATCGCCGATAACGGCAAGGCGAAGTCAGGCGATACCTTGCGCGCCCGCGCGCTGCACGCGATCTCGGTGACGCAATGGGTGCCGCCGTCGGGCGAGAACCGCATCAACGGCATGATCGAGAGCCGGCCCGACTGGGTGATCTCGCGCCAGCGCGCATGGGGCGTGCCGATCGCCGTGTTCGTGCGCGAAAACTCCGACGGCTCGGCCGAGATCCTGCAGGACGAGACCGTCAATCTGCGTATCGTCGAGGCCTTCACACAGGAAGGCGCCGACGCCTGGTATCGCGACGGCGCGCGCGAGCGTTTCCTTGGCTCGCGTGCGAGCGAGGAGTGGAAGAAGGTCGACGACATCCTCGACGTCTGGTTCGATTCCGGCTCGACGCATGCGTTCGTGCTGGAAGACCGCCAGAACTTTCCGCAGCTCGGCCACATCGTGCGCAAGATCGACGGCGGCAAGGACACCGTGATGTATCTGGAAGGCAGCGACCAGCATCGCGGCTGGTTCCATTCCTCGCTGCTGGAGAGCTGCGGCACCCGCGGCCGGGCGCCTTATGACGTTGTGCTGACCCACGGCTTCACCCAGGCCGAGGACGGCCGCAAGATGTCGAAGTCGCTCGGCAACACCATCGAGCCGCAGAAAGTTATCAAAGACTCCGGCGCCGATATCCTGCGTCTCTGGGTGGCGTCGTGCGACTATACCGACGACCAGCGCATCGGCCCGGAGATCCTGAAGAACACCGTCGAGACCTACCGCAAGCTGCGCAACACCATCCGCTGGATGCTCGGCACGCTGCATCATTTCAAGCGTAGCGAGGCGGTGGCCTTCGAGGACATGCCGGAGCTGGAACGGCTGATGCTGCATCAGCTGGCGGATCAGGCGAAGATCATGCGGCAGTCCTATGCCGGGTACGACTACAAGACGGTGGTTGCGACGCTCGCCGCCTTCATGAACTCGGAACTGTCGGCGTTCTATTTCGACATCCGCAAGGACACGCTGTATTGCGATCCGCCGTCGTCACTGGCGCGCAAGTCGGCGCTGACAGCGATCGACATGATCTGCGACGCTGTCCTGAAATGGCTGGCGCCGGTGCTGAGCTTCACCTGCGAAGAAGCCTGGCGGATGTACCGTCCGGATGCCGAGCCGTCGGTGCACCTGACGCTGTTCCCGACGAATTTCGATTCGTTCCGCGACGATGCGCTGGCGAAGAAGTGGGACACTATTCGCAATGTCCGCCGCGTCGTCACCGGCGCGCTGGAGCTCGAGCGCGCCGCCAAGAAGATCGGCTCTTCGCTCGAGGCTTCGCCGGTGATTTACGTCGCGGACAGGGCGCTGCTTGCGACCCTCTTTGACGTCGACATGGCCGAAGTGTGTATCACTTCGAGCTACGAAATCCGCGAAGGCGACGCACCGGCCGGCGCGTTCACGCTGCCCGACGTCAAGGGCGTCGGCGTCGTGATTGAGCTCGCGGTCGGCACCAAATGCGCGCGGTCGTGGAAGATCCTGCCCACCGTCGGCGAAGACCCGGAATATCCCGACGTTTCGCCGCGCGATGCCGTGGCGCTGCGCGAATGGAAGAAGCTGGGCGTGAGCGTGGAGACCGCGCACCCGGTTGAAGCGCCCATCAAGGCCGTCGAGAAGCCGGCGCAGCCGTCGCCGCAAACTGCGGCACCGAAGCCGCGCGAAGAGGCGGGTCCCAAGATCGTTGCGTTGGTAACCGAGCCGCGTGCTGAGAAGCCTGTCGCTACCGGCGCACCCGAAAAGGCCGAAGCCGCCGCACCGACGGCAAAGGTCAAGAAGGCCGAGGCGAAGAAGCCAGCCAATGCCAAGGCTGCCAAGAAGCCGGCAACCAAGGCCAAGGCCAAGAAGACCGCCAAGAAAAAGAAGGCCGCTCCGGCGAAGAGCAAGGCAAAGGCCAAAAAGGGCGCGAAGGCAAAGAAGGCCACCGCCTCAAAGGCCAAAGCCGGCAAGGGCGCCAAGGCGAAAACGGCCGCCAAGGCAAAAGCTTCTGGCGGCAAGAAAAGCAGGACCACCAAGAAACGCGGCAAGAAGGCCCGTAGGTGACCTCGACCGAAAGCCCGAGCAGGCGCCCCCTGATCGCCGGCATCCTCGCGGCGCTCATCGCGCTCGCGCTCGATCAGGCGAGCAAGCTCTGGCTGCTCTTTGTCTTCGACCTCGGCCGGCGCGGCGCGGTGCAGGTCACCCCGTTCTTCGACCTCGTGCTGGCCTGGAATGTCGGGATCAGCTTCGGCTGGTTCCAGAGCGACAGCTGGATCGCGCAGGCCATCCTGACCGCCGTGAAGGCAGCCGCCGTGGTTGCCCTCGCCATCTGGATGGCCTGGTCGAAGACCATGCTCGCCACCATCGCGCTGGGGCTGATCATCGGCGGGGCGGTCGGCAACGCCATCGACCGCTTTGCCTATGGCGCCGTGGTCGATTTCGCCCTGTTTCACATCGAAATCGCCGGAAAAACCTGGAACTGGTATGTGTTTAACGTCGCCGACGTGGCCATCGTTGCCGGGGTAGCGGCCCTATTGTATGATTCCTTCTTGGGGGTACCCGCCGCAAAAGCGCCCTGATCCCGGCCGATACGGACCCTTGAAATGCGCCCGCCCTTTTGGGGCCGGCAGATTCCAGATTTGTGAGCAGGAACAGCGCGATGCGCAAGGCCCAGGCAAACGGTTGGATGATGCGGAAGCAAAGCCAAAAGCTCTCCCGCGCGGCATGGTTCATGGCTGCTGCCCTTGGCATTGGCATCGTGATGGCCGCAGGTCCCGTTCGCGCGGCCGATGACGACGAGGACGACAAGACCTTCGAAGAGAAGATCATCGAAGGCATCATGCGCGGCCTTGGCGGCACCAACATGGAAAACCGCGGCATCGACTATCGCGAGCGCTCGCCGCTGGTCGTGCCGCCCAAGCTGGACCTGCCGGCGCCCGGCCAGGCCGCTGCCGATCCCAAGGTGCCGAATTGGCCGAAGGACCCCGACGAGCAGCGCCGCAAGGCCGCGATCGAAGCCCGCAAGAAGTCCAACAAGGATCCGCGCGAGGCGAGCCGCATCCTGACCCCCAGCGAGCTCTCGCAAGGCAAGACCATTGCGCCGACGCGCAGCGGCGGCGATCCGGTCCAGCCGGGCACCAACAACAACAACCCGATCCTGAGCCCCTCGCAGCTCGGTTACACCGGCGGCTTCAGCGGCCTGTTCGGCGGCAACAAGGCCGAGACCGCGCCGTTCAAGGGCGAGCCGACCCGGGAGTCGCTGACCCAGCCGCCGGCCGGTTACCAGACGCCGTCGTCAAGCTTCGCCTACGGCACCGGGCCGAAGGAATCCCTGAACAAGGAATACAATCCGGCCGCCGGCAAATATGGCGAATAGTTAAGCTCGTCTCTCGCCTTCGTGACGCTGGCCGACGCCCGCGCGGTGTATACCGCGCCTATTACCGGACGATTGTGTCCGGGCTGTCCTGACAGGTCATGATGTCTGCAAAACGATTTGCTGTTCCGCTCGTTGCTGCCCTGCTGCCCGTCCTCGCCGGCAGCGCCATCGCCCAGACAAAGCCGCAGCCGCCCGCGAGCTTCACGCTCGCCAACGGCATGCAGGTCGTGGTGATCCCCGATCACCGCACGCCGGTGGTCACCCAGATGATCTGGTACAAGGTCGGCTCCGCCGACGAGACGCCCGGCAAGTCGGGCCTGGCGCATTTCCTCGAACATCTGATGTTCAAGGGCACCGCCAAGCATCCGGCCGGCGAATTCTCCCAGACCGTGCTCAAGGTCGGTGGCAACGAGAACGCCTTCACCTCCACCGATTACACCGGCTATTTCCAGCGCGTGCCGCGCGACCAGTTAGCGCGCATGATCGAGTTCGAGGCCGACCGCATGACCGGCCTCATCCTCAAGGACGAGAACGTGCTGCCCGAGCGCGACGTGGTGCTGGAAGAATTCAACATGCGCGTCGCCAACAATCCCGATGCGCGGCTGACCGAGCAGATGATGGCCGCGCTCTATCTCAATCATCCCTACGGCCGTCCGGTGATCGGCTGGCGCCAGGAGATCGAGAAGCTCGACCGGGAGGATGCCCTCGCCTTCTACAAGCGCTTCTACGCGCCGAACAACGCGATCCTGATCATTGCCGGCGACGTCGAGGCCAATGAGGTCCGGCCGCTGGTGGAGAAGTTCTACGGCCCGATCGCGGCACAGCCCGCAATCCCGGAGCGCCGCGTCCGCCCGCAGGAGCCGGTGCCGGCCGCGCCGCGCACGGTGACGCTGTCCGACCCGCGGGTCGAACAGACGAGTCTGCGCCGCTATTATCTCGTACCGTCGTCGGCGACTGCCGCGGCCGGCGAAAGCGCCGCCCTCGACGTGCTCGCGCAACTGATGGGCAGCGGCGCCAATTCCTATCTCTACCGCGCGCTGGTCATCGACAAGCCGCTCGCGATCAGCGCCGGCGCCGGCTACCAGGGCACCGCGCTCGACCCGACCCAGTTCCAGATCTCGGTGTCGCCGAAGCCCGGCGTGGAGTTCTCGCAGATCGAGCAGGGCATCGATGCCGTCATCGCCGACCTCGCACAGAATCCGGCGCGCGCCGAAGACCTCGAGCGGGTCAAGACCCAGTTGATCGCGGAAGCGATCTACGCCCAGGACAGCCAGGCGACGATGGCGCGCTGGTATGGCGGCGCGCTGACCTCGGGGCTCAGCATCGAGGATATCCGGAGCTGGCCGGATCGCATCCGCGCCGTCACCGCCGAACAGGTGCGTGACGCCGCGCAGAAATGGCTAGACAAGAAGCGTTCGGTGACCGGCTATCTGATCAAGGATACCGCGCCCAAGCGCGAGGAGAAACGCTCGTGACCCGTCTGATCACCCGTCGTACCGCGCTGCTCGGCGGCGCCGCCGCGCTGGCGCTGACCTCGCTTGCATCCTCGCCCTCGCAGGCCGCCGCCAAGATCCAGCGGCTGGTGTCGCCCGGCGGCATCGAAGCCTGGTTCGTGCAGGACGCGACCGTGCCGCTGATCGCCATGGAATACGCCTTCGGCGGCGGCGCCGCGCAGGACCCCGCCAACAAGCCCGGCCTCGGCAACATGGTCGCGAGCCTGCTCGACGAAGGCTCCGGCGACATGGATTCCAAGACCTACCATGAACGGCTCGACCGCCGCGCCATCGAACTCAGCTTCACCTCCTCGCGCGACAATTTCCGCGGCTCCTTGCGCATGCTGAAGGAGAACAAGGACGAGGCCTACGACCTGCTGCGCTCGGCGCTGACCGCGCCGCGGTTCGATGCCACCGACATCGAGCGCATCCGCAACCAGGTGCTGTCGAGCCTGCGCCGCGAATCCACCAATCCGACGTCGCTTGCGGGCAAGAAATTCCTTGAAGTCGCCTACGGCAGTCATCCCTACGGCCGTGGCGCCAACGGAACGCTGGAGAGCGTGCCGACCATCAATGTCGAGGACCTGCGCGCCTATGTCGGACAGGTGATCGCCAGGGACACTTTGCGCATCGCCGTGGTCGGCGACGTCGACCCCGATACGCTCGGCAAGCTGCTCGACAAGACCTTCGGCGGACTGCCCGCCAAGGGCAATCTGACGCCGGTGGCCGATGTCGTCGCCTCAAAGCCGCCGCAGCGCGCGTTCGTCCCGCTCGACGTGCCGCAGACCGTCGTGACCTTCGGCGGCCCCGGCATCCTGCGCCACGATCCGGATTTCATGGCCGGCTATGTCGTCAACCACATTCTGGGCGGCGGCGGGCTGTCCTCGCGGCTCTACCGCGAGGTGCGCGAGAAGCGCGGGCTGGCCTACTCCGTCTATGAATCGCTGATGTGGATGGATCACTCCGCGCTGTTCATCGGCAATACCGGCACCCGCGCCGACCGCGCCGGCGAAACCGTCGATGCGATCGAAAGGGAAATCCGCCGCATGGCCGATGAAGGCCCGACCCAGAAGGAATTGGACGAGGCCAAGTCCTAC
>JAKFVP010000138.1 GCA_021732175.1 Bradyrhizobium sp. | reverse complement strand
TGACCTCACGCACGGGCAGCCGCGCGACGTCGGCCAGCGCATGCGGGAACAGGCCGAGCGCGGCCGGGCCGCTCCAGGCCTCCTTCAGCGTGATGTCCTCGAGGTGATAACGCACCAACTCGAGGATGCGCGGGCTGCCGTCGACATGCGGGATGATCTTGAGAATAAAGTTCGGGACCTTCATCGCCTCCAGCACCGCGTCATGGTCGGCAGCGCGGTGCTTGTAGCCCATGGTGGCGCTGACGCAGAGCACCGAGCCGTAATGCAGCGTGCCGACCA
Source organism: Bradyrhizobium sp. (assembly GCA_021732175.1). Lineage (GTDB taxonomy): Bacteria > Pseudomonadota > Alphaproteobacteria > Rhizobiales > Xanthobacteraceae > Bradyrhizobium. The sequence continues at coordinate 11,837 of JAKFVP010000138.1, read as the reverse complement.
GCACATCGCTCTCGACCGCGATCTTCGGGCTCGCCAGCTTCTTGGGGAAGCCCCAGATCTCGCGGCCGCCGGCGATCGGCGCCTCGTCATCGAGATACATCGAATGCACGTAGACGCCGTCTTCGCCCCTGAAGCGCACCGGGATCACCTGGCCGGTCTCGGTGTAGTCGCCGAAGCCCGTTGAATCGGGCATGCGGATGAACTCGTACTTCACGATCGGCTCGGCCACCTCCAGCGGCTCCGGCACCACGGCCGCGAGCGCTTCGGGGTCGGTGCGGTAGCTGACGACGAAGAACTCCCGGTTGAAGAAGCGATAGGGCCCCATCGGAAAGGCCGGACTGGTCAGCGGCATCGAATAGGCGGTTCGGCGGACGTCGTCGATCTTCATGGCCTGCCCTCGCGATATGCACTGCGGGTGATTATGAAGCAGCGCTTGCCGCAAGGCGAGACTGCAAAAGCGGCACCAGGGATTGCGACGTGGACAATGGCACCTCACGCGTCATCCACACTCCCGAAAATTCCGGAGATGACGTGCGCCGCCGCCGCATTATCCTGATCGTGGGCTAGCTGGTTGATTCGCGGGCGGGGGTACATGAAAGAGACATTGCTGCGTAATCCATTCGACGCGTTCGACGCGCCGGGTACGCCGGTGCGGACCGTCCACCGCGTTGCCACGCGCTCGACGCCGGTGTGCTCGATCTGTCAGTCGGATGACATCACGGCGGAAGCCACCGTGCAGTGGAGCAACGAAACCCAGGAATGGGAGCTCGCCAGCACCTTCCGCATGCCGGCGCATTGCAATCACTGCAACGGCCCCTGCGGCATCAGCTGGCGGTCGCTGAACTGAGCGCGGCGTAAGCGCCTATCTTTCCTTGATCGGCGGCGCGGTCTTTTCGGCCGGTGCCGGAGGCAGTGCGGGCTGGGCGCCCGCCTTCAGCGCGTCGGGATCGGGACGGGCCGGCTCGGGCGCAGGCGTGGTCGGACGGGTGCCGCCGGGCGCCGATTCCGCCGGCTTATGCTTCTGGGCTTCCGGCGGCGAAGACGGTGTCGGCGTCGGCTGTGTGGCCTGCGCGAATTGCGTTGGTTTCTCTGCCTTGATCTCGGCCAGCGACAGCACCGAGATTGCCGTTCCTGCAACGATCAGCGTTGCGGCAATCAGCCAATCACGCTTGCCAACTGATTTCTGCTCATGGGCAGACATGTCGATCGCCTGGTTTTCTTTCGCGGGGATCAACGGTTACGCGGGAACATGGTTCCTCAGGGAACCAGGACCGCGCTGGCCCAAAAACGAAACTACCCGAACGTTGCCGTCCGGGTAGCGCCTCATGTCATCGTGGTCCGATCACCACGAATATTGCAGGCCGATCCGCCCGAGCACGCGTATGTCACTCCAGCTTTGTGCCGGGATCGCCACGCCGTACTCGGTCACCGTGCGCTGGATGTTGGTGCTCAGACGGCCCTGATCGAGGCCGAGCGCCACGCCCGCCGAGAGCGAGAGGTTGCGGTACAGACGGACCATCCCCACCGCCCCGACCGCGTGCTGTCCGTCAAAGACGGCCCAGTGGGTCGAGACCGCGTAGTTGGTACCGTCGGGCAGCCACGGATTGACCAGCGCAGTCGCCATCGCCGATCCGGTCGCCGCGCGGGTCAGTTCCCGCGCGATCGCAAACTGACCCGTCAGGATCTGGTTCGCGTTCAGGCAGGTGTCCGTGCCGGGGATGTAGAAAAAGCCGGCACCGTAGATCGAGCAGATCTTGACGTATTCCACCGCGGCATGGCCTGGCGCGGAGGTCAGCAGTGTCAGCGCGACGACGGCGAGCGCCGCTCGCAATCTGCGCTGCAGGACCCGTGGTCCCGATGAGATGAATTTCCACATGGTGATCTCCCTGGCCTTGCACTCAGTAGCGCGCGGTCAGGTAGTCGCCCGTGAACCGCCAGTTGAGGCCGAGCTTCACGAGGTGGAGGTCATGATCGAGATTGCAGGGCATGTTGCGGCAGCCCGCCCCTATCGCGGTCGCGCCGAAATAGATGTAGTCGTATTCGGCCCGGACCGACAGGTTGCGCATGACCAGGTATTCAAGGCCGGCCCCGGCCGTCACGCCGGTCCGCTGATGATCGAGGAGCGTTGGGAACTGGGTGCTGATCCCGGTCCTGTAATCGATATTGGCCCAGGCAAAGCCGCCTTTGGCGTAACCCAGCAGATTGCCATAGGCATAACCGACGCGGCCGGTGCCTGTTGCGAGCGTCTTGTACTCCGCCGAGATGCCGGCAAAAATTGGCTGCACGAACGCCGCCGGATCGGTCAGGCTGCCCTTGATCCATGACCTGGAGGCGTCGATCTCGCCGCCGACCACGATATTGCCGAATTGCCAGTCGGCGCCGAGCTGAACGCCCGCGAGCGAACCGTTCGATTCGACGAAGATGGGATTGCGTCCGAACGCGACGAAGCTCGGGTCTTCGAGACGGCTGCGTGCCTGTCCCCAGCCGCCGTGGACGCCGATGTAGAATGCGGTCCAGAGCGGAATTTCAACCGGCGCGGGGGCCGCCTTGACCGGCAGATCGGCTGCCATCGCCGAGGTCGTGGTGAGAAGCGCAGCCGCGGCAGTCGCACGAACCAGCTGGCGCATTATGTGAGAGATGGAGAGTGTCATGGAACGATCTTTCGAAAAATGAGGAATGATTCAGTGAGCGGCTGGTGCATCACCACGCGTACATGAAGCCCGCGCGGCCAAGGCCGCGGACGTCGCTCCAGGACTGCGCCGGCGTCGACGTGCCGAATTCCGTTTGCACCCGGGTGGTATTGGTGGCGAGACGCCCCTGATCGAGGCCCATGGCAAATCCCGCCGAGAACACCAGATGGCCGGAGATGCGCACGAGTCCCGACGTTCCGAATGCGTGCTGGCCGTCAAAGCCGGCCCAATGGTTCGAGATGGCGTAGTTCGTGCCGGTCGGCAGCCAGGGCGCAACCAGCGAGGCCGCCATCGCAGTGCCGGTCGAACTGCGGGTGCGCGCCCGCGCGATATCGTACTCGTTCTGCAGGATCTGGTTGGCGTTCACGCAGGTGTCGGTGCCGGGGATGTAGAAGAAGCCGGCGCCATAGAGCGAGCAGATCTTGACGTATTCGACCGGCGCCGCGTGTCCCGGCGTTGCAACGGCGAAAAAAGCGACGGCGGCGGTGGTGGCCATCAACAGCGAGGTGCGCATTTTCGTGAAAGCGGACATGATTGTTTCTCCGATGTCTGTGAGTGTTTCGATGAAGGGCGATTAGCGGAGGAGACCGGCGTCGAGGCGGACATTCAGGCCGAACTTCACCAAATGGATGCTGTGCTCGAGGCTGGATATCGTGTCCGGGCCGAGGTAGCGCAGGTGATCGGTCGAAAAGCGGATGTAGTTGTATTCGGCCTTGGCTGAGACGTTGCGCAGGAAGGCCACTTCGATGCCGGCGCCGCCGATCCAGCCGAACAGATTGCTTGAATAGGAAACGGGGTCCGGAGAGAAGTTCCGGGTCTTGATTTCGAAGTCGGCCCACGCAGCGCCGCCCTTCGCATAGGCCATCCACTGGCCCATCGTGTAGCCGACACGTCCCGTTGCTGTCGCAAGCCCGTTGTAACCGAAGATATCGTTGGTAGTGGCAGCGATCACACCGGTGCGGCTGGTAGCGCCACTGGCGCGGATATAGGTCCAGGAGCCGTCGACTTCGGCGCCCAGCACGTAATTGCCCATCTGGTAGTTGAAGCCGGCCTGGGCGCCCGCAAGCGGCCCATCGATTTTCGTGTAGATCGGGTCTTGGGGAAGCAACAGGACTTCATCCTGGATCTTCGTCGTGCCCCATCCCCAGCCGCCATGGGCGCCGACATAGAAACCGGTCCACGAATAGACCGGCGGAGCCGGCGGCGGGCCGCCTGCTAGTGCCGGGGTCACGGACATTCCCGCTGCTGCGATGGTTGCTGCGAAGGCGAGACACCCAAGTTCGGATATTTTCGTTGGCAGGTTCATGGCAAGGTCCATTCCTTTTGCTTGATAGTTCTACTTCGATAAACTTAAGGTTGAGAGCGACGTCTGAATCCTTTTGCCGGTAGCGCGACCGCGCTTCCGCTAGATCGATCGAATGATCGATGGCCGGCTCACGTCAGCCGGGAGATAGAGGGTCTATGGAGGAGAGATTCGCCCGATGTAATCGGCGAAGTTGCTTCTGATTTTCATGCTTAGCGCCCCAGTGTTTTTATTGTGGCCAATCCTAGGCGCAGCGGGGAAACAATACCTATCACTGAGAAGCAACACTGCGCAGTTTTCTGCTGCGCGCCGGAATAAAGTGCTTTCCAAGCGGCGGCGAGCTGCCAAAATATTCAGCTAAATTCAGAAATTTCAGAACCTGGACACAGCGGCGACGCTGCGAATAAAGGGATTGCGGCCGATTTGCGCTAATCCGTCGTGCTGACTTCCCAGGTGGCGTGGCGCACGCCGCTCTGCTTCTGCAGGTCGAGCGCGACGGCGTTCAGCTCGTTGGGATCGACGGCGGTGGGAACCAGGGTGGCGACGATCTCGATCTGGCCGTCGCCGATCTCGACCACGTCGACGTCGGCAACCGGGTAGCTCGCGGCTTCCAGCTGCTCGACCAGGCGGTCGCGCATCGCCGTCAGCGCGTGCGGCGTCACTGCCAGCTTGAAATAATAGGTCGCCTCGGAGGTCTTCTCGTCCAGCGGAATGCGATTGATGGCGTTGACCAGCGGCCGCAGCAGCGTGTTACCGGCCAGCACGAAGACCGTCAGCGCCACCGCCTGCGCGACCATGTCGGCGCCTGCGCAGGAGCCCACCGCGGCGGACGCCCACAGCGTCGCCGCCGTGTTGAGCCCGCGGACATCCATGCCCTGCTTCATGATGACGCCGGCGCCGAGGAAGCCGATGCCGGACACGACATAGGCGATCACCCGCACGCCGCCATCGGCCCCGGCAAGATGCATGGCGAGATCGACAAAGGCGGCAGCACCCACCGCGACCAGCACGTTGGTGCGCAGCCCCGCGGTGCGCTGGCGATATTGCCGCTCGGCGCCGATCAGCGTGGCCAGCACGAACGCCACCGCCAGGCTGACCAGCGTGTCGAGGAAATCGGCGGTCTGGAAGGTCGTGAGAAACTTCATCGCCTCGCCCCGTGCTGCACGGCGATCTATTACAGTTCCAGCAGGCCGCCGTCACCCTCTTCGTCGGCGAAAGCGAGCAGCGTACCCTTGGCGTTCCAGGCAAGTGCGGCCACCGGCGCGCCCTTGTTGCGGCGGACTAGGATTTCGGCGCCGTCGTCGAGGCGGATCATCAGCACGGTGCCGTCACTGTAGCCTGCGGCCATGATGTCCTGCTTGGGATGGCAGGCAACCGCGGAAACGCGTGCCTGCAGCGGCGCCAGCATCGCGGGTTCCTTGCCCATCGGCCCGTCCTTGCTGGTGAAGGGCCAGATGATGACGGTGTCGGCGCCCGACGTCGCCAGCCCCTTGCCGCCCGCACTCCACGACAACGAGCGGACGCGCGCGGGATAACCGCTCATGCGCATGTGCCTGTTGTCGGCGAGGCGCCAGCCATGCAGCGCCGGCTCGTGCATAGCGGTGACCAGGAACTTGTTGTCGGGGCTGAAGACGACGCCGAGATGCGAGCCGGCCCATTCCAGGAATTCCGGCTTGGCGGCCATGTTGGGAAACCACAGCGTCACGCCGTTGTAATGGGCGATCGCGAGGCGCAGGCCCTTTGGCGCAAAGGCGAGCCCGCCGACGGTCGAGGGCGCATCGAAGGATTTTTCCTCCGCCTTGCCGCTGCGTACGAAGGCGGTCTTCCCCGCCGACCATGCGAAGGCGCCGTCCGGATGCAGCGCGACGCAATCGATCCAGCGCCGCTTGGCGTCAGTCGCGAGCACCGACGTCTCGCCCTTCGCGTTCAGCGCGACCAGCTTGCCGTCGTCGCCGCCGGTGACGATGCGCGCCCCGTCCGACGCCGCGCAGAGGACGGCGCCGAAATGCATCTCGACCGGCGATATCTCACTGGCCGGCGTGGCCACGAAGATCTTCTCCTCGGCGCCGACGAAGCAGGCGTTGTCGCCGAGGAAATGCACCGACGAGACGGCAGCGCCGAGCGGTAGCGGCCGCACCTTGTCGGTCACCGAAACGATGGAGGCGGATTCGCCGGGGTCGAACTCTTTCATCACGTGACGATGCAGCTCGCAAAGCCGTCGCGGATCATCTGCTCCGGCAATTCGCGGCCGATGAAGACGACGCGGCTCTCGCGCGCCTCGCCATCCTTCCACTTCCGCTGATGATCGCCCTCCAGCATCATGTGCACGCCCTGGAAGACGTAGCGGTCGTCATCGTCGCTGAAGGCGAGGATGCCCTTCGAGCGCAGGATCTTCTGGCCCTCGCTGGCGACGAGTTGCTGCAGCCACGGCATGAACTTGGTGGGATCGAGCGGCTTGTCTGACCGCAGCGACAGCGATTGCATGTCTTCGTCGTGATAGTGCTTCAGGCCGCCATGGCTATGGGCGTGATCGTGGTGGTGGTCATGGTCATGGTGGTGATGATCGTGATCATGGTCATGATCGTCGGCCTCAAGGAAAGCCGGCTCGATCTCCAGGATACGGTCGAGATCGAACGCACCGCGCTCCAGCACATCCGCCAGCGCCACCTTGCAGCGCTCGGTGCGATGCAGTTTTGCATAGGGGTTGATGCCGCGAATGCGCGCCTCGACCTCGGCGAGCTCGGGCTTCGAGACGAGATCCGTCTTGTTCAGCACGATGACGTCGGCAAAGGCGATCTGGTTCTTGGCTTCCGGCGCATCCTTCAGGCGGTCGCTCAGCCATTTGGCGTCGGCCACCGTGACAACGGCGTCCAGCCGCGCGTTCTTCTGCACGTCCTCGTCGACGAAGAAGGTCTGCGCAACAGGCGCCGGATCGGCAAGGCCCGTGGTCTCGACGATGATGGCGTCGAACTTGCCCTTGCGCTTCATCAGGCCTTCCATGATGCGCACGAGGTCGCCGCGCACGGTGCAGCAGACGCAGCCATTGTTCATCTCGAACACTTCCTCGTCGGCGCCGATGATGAGGTCGTTGTCGATGCCGATCTCGCCGAATTCGTTGACGATGACGGCGTATTTCTTGCCGTGGTTCTCCGACAGGATGCGGTTCAGGAGCGTGGTCTTGCCGGCGCCGAGATAGCCCGTCAGCACGGTCACGGGAATTTTTGGGGAAGATGCAGCCTCTGCCATAACAGCTCCGAAAGCGGGATTTTGGGGCGCTCAGGCCCTGCGGGGTGGCCCCCCGCCCTAGTCGCCGAGCGCGCGCGTCAGGGCCTTTATATTGTGCCTGACCATGTCAATGTAAGTGGGGGCATCGCCCTTTTCGCCCGTCAAACCGTCGGAATAGAGCGTTCCGCCGACCCGGGCCCCGGTCTCGGCCGAGATCCGCTGCATCAGCCGGGGGTCCGTAATATTTTCCAGAAATACCGCCGGAATCTTCGCCTGCCTGATCTGGGTGATGATTTTGGCGAGGTCCCGCGCGCTGGGTTCGGATTCCGTGGAGACGCCGAGCGGGGCGACGAATTCGATGCCGTAGGCGGCCGCGAAATAACCGAAGGCATTGTGGGTCGAGATCACCTTGCGCCGGTTGGGCGGCAACTTGGCCACGGCGTCGCGAACCTCGCGGTCGAGCGCATCGAGCTTGGCGAGATAGGCTTGCGTGTTCGCCATGAATTGGTCGGCGGCGGCTGGATCTGCGGATGCGAGCGCGGCGCTGATATTGGCGACATAGATCTTGACATTGTTGACCGACTGCCAGGCGTGCGGGTCGGCATCGGTGCCGAGCCGGAGCGGTGTGATGCCGTTGCTTGCGGTGACGATCGTTGCCCTGCTGCCCGAGGACTGCACCAGCCGCGGCAACCATCCCTCGAAACCGAGCCCGTTGACGACGATCAGCTTTGCGTCGGCAATCTTCTTCGCGTCGGCCGGCGTCGGCGAATAGACATGGGCATCGCTGTCGGGGCCGACCAAGGTCGTGACCTCGACAGCCTTGCCGCCGACATTGCGCACGAGGTCGCCGAGGATTGAAAAGGTCGCGACGACCTTCAGTGGTTCGGCGCGCGCAGGTAGCGCGCTCGCAAGCAGCGCGACACATGCAAGGAACAGAGAGAGCCGCCGCATGGTCAGGCTTCGAGATGGCGGCCGGGGAATGCCTGCCGCACCAGGCCGCCGCAACTGCCAAACAGCAGCGAGGCGATGTAAAAGACCGCCGCGACCAGGATGACCGCCGGTCCCGACGGAATCCCGCTCTGGAACGACAGCACGAGCCCGGCATACCCCGACACGATCGCGCTGATGACCGCGATGCAGATCATGCCGGTGATATCGCGCGACCAGAACCGGGCGATGCCGGCGGGCAGGATCATCAGGCCGACGCCGAGCAGCGTGCCGAGCGCATGGAAACCGTTGACGAGGTTGACGACGACGAGCGCAAGGAAGGCGAGATGCGCGGGCGCCCCGGCGCGGCTGACGGTGCGCAGGAACACGGGATCGACGCATTCGATCACCAGCGGCCGGTAGATCACCGCCAGCACCAATAGCGTAATGGTGGCGTTGAAGGCGATGACGAACAGGGTCTGGTTGTCCATCGCCAGGATGTTGCCGAACAGCACATGCAGCAGGTCGATATTGGTGCCCTTCACGGAGACGATGGTGACGCCAAGCGCAAGCGACACGAGATAGAAAGTCGCGAGCGACGCGTCCTCCTTCAGCTCGGTATTTCGCGCGACAAGGCCGGCAAGGATTGCCACGGTAAAGCCTGCAATCAGGCCGCCCGTGGTCATCGCAAACAGATTGAGCCCGGACAGGAGAAAGCCGATCGCCGCGCCCGGAAGGATGGCGTGCGCCATGGCGTCGCCGACGAGGCTCATCCGCCGCAGCATCAGGAATACGCCGATCGGGGCTGCGCCGAGCGACAGCGCGATCACGGCCGCGAGCGCGCGGCGCATGAACTCGAAATCGATGAAGGGCGTAACCAGCGCGTCGATGATCATGTCAGGCGGCTTGCGAAGGTGTATCGACCGCGCAGGCAGCCGCGCTGTCGTCGAAGGCCTCGCACATGCGGCGGGCCTCGGTGAGATTTTCCGGTGTCAGCACCTGCGCCGTCGCGCCCCACGCGACAGGGCCGCGCGCCAGCAGCAGCGTCTCGGGAAAATTGGCGCGGACGAGATCGAAGTCGTGCAGCGCCGCCAGCACCGTGCGCTTCTCCTCGTGCCAGCGTTTGACGAGCACGAGCAAATCAGCCGCCGTCCTGGCGTCGATGGCGTTGAAGGGCTCGTCCAGCACGATCAGCCGCGCGTCCTGCAGCAGCACGCGCGCAAACAAGAGGCGCTGCATCTGCCCGCCGGAGAGCGTGCCGATGTTGCGGTTCTCAAAACCGTTGAGTCCGACCGCGGCAAGCGCCTGCGCGATGCGGTCGCGCTCGCGCGGGCCCATGCCGCCGAAGAATCCGGTGACGCGCCAGAGGCCGGTGCCGACGAAATCGAACACCGAGATCGGGAAGCTGCGGTCGATGTCGACGCTCTGCGGCAGGTAGGCGATGTCCCTGTTATCGAGCCCGCCAAGATCGATCGCGCCGGACAGCGGCTTGAGGATGCCGGCGATGCCGCAGAACAGCGTCGACTTGCCGGCGCCGTTCGGGCCGACCACGGCAAGCAGCGCACCGCACGAAACGTCGCCCGAGAGATGATGCACGGCAGGATGCCGGTCATAGCCGAGCGTCACATCGCGAAAGCTGATCTGCGCGCTCATGCTCATCTCATCGCAAGCCAGACGATGCCCCACAGCCCAGCGCTCACCGCCACCGCCGCGGCAAGGCGCGCCGCCACCGTCATGCGCAGGATCGACCACGGCGCCGCCTGTGCCGGATGCGGCGCGGCGGGGTCGTGGCTGTGATGGGCGTGGCCATGATGGTCATGGTGATGATCATCGTGATGACCGTGGGAATGGACGTGAGCCATGAGCAAATGTTACATTATAACATTACCTTTGTCCATCTGACGGCGGCCCGTTAGGTCCCGCCAATCAGCTATCGACTTCCAACCTGTCGATCTCCGCTACGACGGCAGCAAGAAGAGGCAGAAGATGCACCGTCACGGTTTCCCAGACATAGGATGCGGCGACGTTGTCATATTGATGCCGGTAGAAGTTGCCAACATCCCGGATGGAGCGCCAAGGCAATTCAGGATGTCTATCGCGCAGATCGTCGGGCAACCGGCGACTCGCTTCCGAGATGATTTCCAGCGCGCGCGTCACGGCATAGACGTGCAAACGCGACTCGCTGAACCCTTGGCAGGTGAGATTTTCGACAAACTCTCTCGCAAGCAGCACATTGTCCCGAATGTCGTACAAAGCCAGCTTGACGGTCTCAGAATGCATAAATGGCTTCGCGCTCGGCGATCGGCTTCACATGAGGTTTGAGCGCAATCCGGTTTGAAACATCGACACGCAGCGGAAACAAATCTTCGATGCAGTGAACGATTCCGACATATCTGAAAACGTCCATCCGGACATCGGGCGCGATCTCGACCAGAATGTCTATGTCGCTATCGTGGCGAGCGTCGCCGCGAGCGCGCGAGCCGAACAGGGCGGCGTGGCTCACGCCCTGGGCTTTCAGCGCGGCTTCATGCTCGCGCAACCTCGCAAGGATGTCCTGCTTTTCCATAGTCGGTATTTTACCAGAACCCGCTGCATCCCGGCAGTCCAAAGCACGGCTCTTTTTCGGTTCACGCCAACTGAATATAATATCTATATTTTCAATAACTTAGGGAATTCTTCAAGCTGGGCTCAGGGCTTCCCGATGGCCATCGACAGCGCCGCCGCCAGGAACGGAAACGGCAGCGAGACGGCCGCGCGAAACCAGACGAATTTGGCCGGCATGAACGGGATTTCCCACAAAATCAGCCGCTGGAAGGCGAACAGCGCCCAGGAGATCACATAGGCGATCACCTGCGGCGTCCCGCCGCCGACCTTCAGCGCCACCGCCCCGATGGAGAAGCCGACCACCGGGCCGCCGGGAGTAGCCGCGCCCGCAATGGTCGCCGCCAGCACGCCCATCCAGCCAGAGTCCGGCCCGAGCCAGCCGGTGATGACCTCAGGCGGAATGACGGCGGCGATGTAGCCCGAGCCGATCACGCCAAGCGCGATGCGCGGCACGATGTTGATGAAGTCCATCGCGCCCTCGCGCGCGGAAGCCAGCGCCACCGTGCGGCCGCGCCGCCACACCAGGAAGGCGAGCACGGCCACCGAGCCCCACAGCGTGATGTCGATGAAGAGCGCGGCGCTCATTCCGTTTCACGCTTGGGATAGAGGTGGACATAGACGACGCGTCCGAGCGCGCCGGCGAGGATCGGGATCGGCACCGACAGCAGCATCCGCCAGATCGTGAATTCGGTGCCGAGGATCGGCAATTCCCAGGCGATGGCGCGGCCGTAGCCGATCAGTGTCCAACTCACGACCATGGCAATGGTGGCGCCGAAATCGGCGCCGATCGTCAGCAGCGCAGCGGCCACCGGATAGGCGGTGAACGGCCCGCCCGGCAGGATCGCGCCGAAGGCGGTGCCGATCAAAAGGCCTTTGAGGCCCGATTCCGGCCCGAGCGCGCGCGATATTTTTTCATGCGGCAGGATTTCGGCAATGAAGGCGCCGAGCAGGCAGCCGGCCAGCACGCGCGGCAGGATCTCGCCGAACAGCGCCAGATCGCCATAGAGGATTTCGGTGACGCCATGGATGCCGTCGCGGCGCCAGACCAGCACGACGCTGACGGCGACCAGCACGGCGATGAAGATCAT
>JAKFVP010000137.1 GCA_021732175.1 Bradyrhizobium sp. | reverse complement strand
TCTCAAGGTCGACCAGTTCAAAACCCGCCTGGCGACGCTCCGCTTGCCGAATCCGAATGTTCATCATTTGCTCCGAATCCACGCAGGCAGTGAATCAGCCGACTTCACCAAAAAGATGACACGCCCGACGAAGCAATCCAGCTTTCTTGCTTTGACAAAGCTGGATTGCTTCGCTTCGCTCGCAATGACGACGTGGTAACTTTCCACTCCTCAAACGAAAAATGCCCCGCTATTCTCCCCATAAAGGCGCGATACAAGCGCCGGCAGGGAGAATTCGATGCTGACGGAAGCTGACGTCCAGGCGCACGCCGATCGTATCCGTAATGACGGCTACACCGTGATCGAAAACGCCGCGGGCGAAACGCTGGTCGATGGCCTCAAGCGTGCGCTGGACCGGATCGAGGGCGAGCACAATCTCGGCTACGCCAAGACTTCGTTCGAGGGATACAAGACCGTCCGCATCAACAATTTGCTCACCTATGACGACATCTTCTGGGAAGTGCCGCTGCACGAGAATGTGCTGCCCGTCGTCGAGCGCGTGCTGGACCGGGAATGCCTGCTGTCGTCGTTCTGCTCGCTGGTGCTCGGCCCCGGCCAGGATGCGCAGCCGATCCACGAGGACACCCAGTTGATCCCGCTGCCGCGTCCGCATATCCCGATCACCGTGAATGCGATCTGGGCGCTGTCCGATTTCAGGGACGACAACGGCGCCACCCGCATCATTCCCGGCAGCCACAAATTCGATTCTTCGCCCGAATACGGCAAGGACTATGACGCCCTCACCGCGACCATGCCCGCAGGCAGCGTGATGCTGTTCGACAGCGCGCTGTGGCATGGCGGCGGCGCCAACACTTCAGACGCCCGGCGCTATGCCTTCTCCTGCGCCTATTGCTGGGGCTGGATGCGGCAACAGGAAAACCTGCAGCTCGGCATTCCCCGCGAAACCGCGATGCGCTTCCCGCGCCGCCTGCAGGAGCTGTGCGGTTACAGCGTCTACAAGGGACAGTTCGGCCACATCGACAATCACGACCCGATCGAGCTGCTCGGCCGCGAACGGGGCAAACGCATGGTGTGGGAAGCCACCGACGCCAAGAAGGCGCGGATGGCCCAATAGTTTGTCATTCCGGGGCGCGCCCCTTGGCGCGAGCCCGGAATCCATCGGGCCGCATTGGCGCTGCAGAAATGGATTCCGGGTTCTCGCTTCGCGAGCCCCGGAATGACGAAATCTAATCGACGCGTCTGAATCTGAAATAAGCCGAGACACGCCCCTCGCGTTCGGCCTTCCTTCCGTAGCGTGTCATGGTGTAGCCGTCCCACGGCACTTGCCAGTCGACGGCGCGCTCGGCGAGCCAGCAAAAATCCGGCGAGCGCAGCAGATGCGACAGCGTCCAGGCGCAGTAATCGTCGATATCGCTGACGAAACGAAACTCGCCGGATGGTTTGATGACGCGCGCCATGGCGGCGACCGTCGCATCCTGCACAAAGCGCCGTTTCCAGTGCCGACGCTTCGGCCAGGGATCGGGATGGATCAGATCGATCCGCGCCAGCGAGCGCGGTGGCGCCCAGGCGAGCAACTCGGCGGCATCGCCTGCGAACAGTCTGATGTTGGCGATGTTGTTCGCCTCGATCTCCTTCAGGATCTTGGCCATGCCGTTGACATAAGGCTCGCAGCCGATGAAGCCGGTTTCGGGAAAGGCCATCGCTTCGGCGACCAGATGCTCGCCGCCGCCGAAGCCGATCTCCAGCCTGACATCGTCAAGCGGCCGGTCGAAGATGTCGGCAAGCTTTGCCGGCGCCGGTGAGGAAATCTCCAGCGCCAGCCGCGGCAACAGCGTCTCGATCAGGTCGGCCTGATGGGCGCGCAGTTTGTGGCCCTTGCGCCGGCCGAAGAAGGAGCCTTGCCCGTGCGCATGCTCGCGGTCGGGATTGGAAGGCCGGCTCATCGCAAGGTCTGGAATAGAAGATGCAGCAGCCGCGCCCGCGGCTCGATCGAGGAGATGTACATCTGTTCGTAATTTGTGTGGGCGCCTTCGCCGTCGACGCCCAGTCCGTCGAGGGTTGCGGTATGCGCCGCGGTGAAATTGCCGTCGGAGCCGCCGCCGGTGGAGGTGTCCACGAGATCGAAGCCCAGCGCTGCGGCAAGCTCCTTCGCATGCTCGAACAGCGCCGCGCCGGCGTTGCTCTTCTCGTAAGGCGGACGGTTCAGTTCGCCCGTCACCGTCACCGTGACGCCCTCGGTGCGCGATTTCAGGCCGAGGATCTTCGGCACCAGCTCTTCAGCATCGCCGAGCGTGGGCACGCGCATGTCGACCTCGGCATAGGCTTCTTCGGCGACGACGTTGGGCCGCGTGCCGCCGCGGACGACGCCGACATTGACGCTGATGCCGCGTGACGCGTCGTTGAGCGCTTCCAGGGCCTGGATGACATTGCCAAGTTCGCGAATGGCGCTGCGGCCATCCTGCGGCCGCGCGCCGGCATGCGCGGGCACGCCCTTCAGAAACACTTCGAAATGCGCGACGCCCTTGCGTCCGGTGACGATCTTGCCGCCATCGCGCGCCGGCTCCGTCACCAGCACATATTTCGCCTTGCGTCCCTCTGCCTCGATCAGCTCGCGCGAGGTCGGGCTGCCGATCTCCTCGTCGGAAACATAGAGTTGGGTGATGCCGAGCGGCGGGCGTGCGCCTGGCGCACAAATCTGGCGAAATGCATGGTAGGCGAGATAGGCGCCGCCCTTCATATCGTAGATGCCCGGGCCGAACGCCCGGTCACCGTCGATCCGGAACGGCAACCGCTTGATGAAGCCAAGCGGATGCACGGTGTCGTGGTGACTGAGCACGAGAATGCCCGGCGCGTCCTGGCCCCAACCCGAGCGCACCACGAGATGATCGCCGCAGCCGTCGCGTCCGGCGATTCGCTCGATGCTTGCGGGCAGATCGTCATAGCCTTGGGCTATGAGTTCGCCGAGCCGGTTGACCTCTGCCGGTGCTTCCGTCGGTGTCTCTATCTCGACCCAGCGGCGGATGCCGTCGAGAATCGCTTTGGGGTCAAAAGGATTCGGTAATATCGCTGCCATTGGCCGTCGCACGTTTTGCGAGTTCGGCCCATGTCATGCGCCTGCGTGACGAGGCGCGTCAATCCCTGGCGATTCAGGGGATTTTGGCTGCGTTTGGCGCATCTTCCGACGATTCGCGCTCGGCGATCTGCTCGACAAGGTCGACGATGCTGCGCCGGAGTTTTGAGTCGGCGATGCGCGTAAAGGCGCGGGTCAGCGCAAGTCCCTCGGAAGTAGCGAGAAAATCCGCGATATAGGCCGGCGAAGCGCTTGCGGCGGCGCCCTCGCTGAGGACCACGCCGCTCGGGCCGCCGTCGAACAGGAACGACACCGGCACCTGCAGCACCTCGGAAATCTGCTGCAGCCGGCTGGCCCCAACGCGGTTGGTGCCCTTTTCGTATTTCTGGATCTGCTGGAAGGTGAGGCCGAGGGCCTCACCCAGCTTTTCCTGGCTCATGCCCAGCATGATGCGGCGCATTCGCACGCGGCTGCCGACATATTTGTCAACAGGGTTGGGCGCTTTGGTCGACATCTCCAACTCTCCTTGGATTTAAGCGCCTGGAGATGAAGCACCGGGCTCCTGGGTGCCTCATAGACGCAAAAACCGTCAAATCCTGCTCGGAGGGAAGGAGCACTTCAAACACGTGAGCAATGAACTGACTGGTTGAATTCGTGACGCACAATGCGAAGTGACATGGCGTCCTGTCAACAGCCGGAACCCGGAGGTCTTCTAAATTTATTCCAAATATAAAACTGAAATAGTCGTTAGAACTTCTGCCGCTTTACACGCCGCCGCGCGACGAAAATCAGGGCAACTGCCATCAATATTGCCGCCGGGATGTCGGCAAGACGCGCATAGACCGTCGGCGAGATCGCCGCCGGCAGATTGGCATCCAAAACACCTTCGATCCCGAGGCCGAGTTGCGCGACGATTCGCCCCATCGGATCGATCACGGCGGAGATGCCGGTGTTCGCCGCACGCACCACTGGCAGGCCTTCTTCTATAGCGCGCAGGCGTGCCTGCTGCAGATGCTGATAGGGGCCGGTCGTGATTCCGAACCAGCCGTCATTGGTCAGATTGACGATCCAGCCCGCACGATCACTGCGTTCTGATATCTTGCCGGGGAAAATTGCCTCATAGCAAATCAGCGGCAGTGCCCGTGGGGCGCTCGGGATGTCGAGCGGGCGCCGGCGCGTGCCGGGGATATAGCCGCCGGTCACCTTGGTGAGCTGGCTGAAGCCGAGCCTTTCCATCCAATTTTGGAATGGCAGGTATTCGCCAAACGGGACCAGGTGTAGTTTGTCATAAACCGACAGGATGCTGCCGTCGTGGTCGATCACATAGATCGAATTGTAGGCGCGCGTGACCCGCTCGCCTGAGGGCGTGTCGTCCGGCAGGCGGACAGATCCGGTGATCAGCACGGTGCCCTTCGGCAAGAGGTCGGCGATCTGCGCCATCGCATCGGCTTCGCGCGTCAGGAAGAACGGGAAGGCCGATTCGGGCCAGATCAGGATGCTGGCGTCGCGCACGCCGGTGGATTCCGGTCCCGTCGCGCGATCCGACAGCGCGAGGTACTTCTGCATCACCTCCCGCTTGGCGGAATAATTGAATTTGACGTCCTGCTGCAGGTTGGGCTGCATGATGCGCAGCTTGACGTGCGGCACCATCGTCGTCGGTTGCAGCGACAGCCGCAATGTGCCGAAAATGCCGAGCGCCACCAGCAGAGCGAGCGCGGCCACCGGCGCGACCCACGATCTTTGCCGCGACTTGCCTTCGATCAACACCGCGGGACTGGCGAAGATCGCGACCGTCAGGAATGTCATGCCCCACAGCCCGATGACCGAGGCAATCTGCGCCAGAGCGAGCGGCTCCGACAGCGCGTAGCCATAGGCATTCCAGGGAAAGCCGGTCAGCAGATGGCCGCGCAGCCATTCGCTCACGGTCAACGCGACGGCGAGTGCGAGGATTCGGGATGCGTCTTTCGTCCACAGCAGCCGCGCCAGCGCGAAGCCGAACGCCGGATAGAGCGCGAGATAGGCGGGCAGTCCCAGCACCGCGAATGGCGACAGCCACGCAAAGGTCCGCGCATCCACGAAGAAGGCGTAGCCGGTCCAGTACAGGCCCGGCACGAAATAGCCGAAGCCGAAACAGAAGCCGGTCCATGCCGCCGCCGGCACACCGCGCAGCCTGCCCGCCGCCGCGCCGTCGATCAGCCAGACCAGTACCGGAAAGGTCAGGAACAGCACCGGCCACGCATTGAACGGCGCCATTGCCAGCGCCGACAGGACGCCGGCAGCCAGCGCGATGGCGGCGCGCTTCCATCCCCAGGCGAGGATGATGGAGAGGGCGGCGGCGCGGAGTTTGTCCCGTGCGTTCACTGCGAGGCCGCTCCGTCGCCGGGGGGCGGCGGCGTGTCGCTGCCGGAAGATGGCGTCTGGTCGGAGGCGGTTTCGCGCTTGGAACGCTCGCGCTCCTTGCGCGGCGCAGGCCGCTCCTTACGCAGCGCGATGCGCAGCCGCTTGACCCGGCGGGGATCGGCATCGAGCACCTCGACCTCGAAATTGCCGGGGCCCGAAATCAACTCGCCGCGCACCGGCAGGCGCCCGACATGGGAGACGAGATAGCCGCCGAGCGTCTCGACGTCCTCGCCGGCTTCGCCGGTGACGAATTCCTCGCCGATCACGTTGCGGACGTCGTCGAGACTGGCGCGGGCGTCAGCAATGAAGGAATTGTCGGCCTGCCGCACGATCGCGGGCGGCTCGTCGCTGTCATGCTCGTCGTCGATCTCGCCGACGATCTGCTCGACGATGTCCTCGATCGAGACCAGCCCGTCGGTGCCGCCATATTCGTCGACGACCAGCGCCAGATGAATGCGCGAGGCCTGCATCTGCGCCAGGAGGTCGATCGCCCGCATCGACGGCGGCACATAAAGCAGCTTTCGCGTGATGTTGGCTTCCGACAGCGGCAGCGCCAGGTCGACCGAGCGCAGGTCGAGCCCCGCCGGGAACGGCTTCTTGCGCCGTGTCTTGGTGGGATCACCGACGCGCGCCTTGGCGGTCATGAAGGCGAGCAGGTCGCGGATGTGGACCATGCCTTCGGGATCATCCAGCGTCTCGTTGTAGACCACGAGCCGCGAATGGGCCGCGCTTTCGAACAGGCTCATCAATTCGCCGAGCGAAATGTCGCGCTTGACCGCGACGATGTCGGCGCGATGCACCATGACATCGGCAATGCGCTGCTCGTGCAGCGACAGGATGTTGCGCAACATGGTGCGCTCGATGACGGAGAAGCCGATATCCCCGGGCGTCGTCGTCGCATCGAGCACGACCTTGAGGTCTTCGCGCACCGAGCCGGCCTTCCAGCCGAACAGCGTCTTGATCGCGCGCAACAGCCAGTTGTCGGAAGCCGGGCGCAGCACCTCGCCTTCCTGCACCACGGCCGGCAAATTGTCCGGGTTGCGCGGACTTTCCGCAGGTTTCTCTGGGCTAGGCTCGGAGTCCGGCATCTCAGGTCACCCGTTCCCGCTTCCCGCATAGGGATCGGGAATGCCGAGCTGTGCGAGGACCTCGCGTTCCAGCGCCTCCATCGCCTCGGCGTCGTCGTCATTCTCGTGGTCGTAGCCGATCAGGTGCAGAAAGCCGTGCACCGCCAGATGGCTCAAATGATGCTCGAACGGCTTGTCTTCCTCGTCGGCTTCCCGCCGCGTCGTCTCATAGGCGATCGCGATATCGCCGAGCATGCGCGGCATGTCGTCGGGCGCATCGCCGGTTGGCTGCAGTGCCGGAAAGGACAGCACGTTGGTCGGCTTGTCGATGCCGCGCCAGTTGTTGTTCAGCGTACGAATGCCGCCGTCGTCGGTCAGCATGACCGCAAGCTCGGCATCATCGGTGTCGGCGTCGGCGAATTCGGCGGCAGCCTCGATGGCGCGATGGATCACGGCTTCCGCGCCCGGCTCCTTCAGCCAGCAATCGGCTGTGACGAGAACTTCGGTCCGGGGAGGGGCAGGGCGCGCCATCGTTCTGTGATGTTGGCCGGCTCCCGAATGAACCGGGCTTCCGGCGGCCGTTGGTCGGGTCAAGATTTGCCTTTTGCCGGACGGGCCGGCAATCCCTCATAGGCGGCGACGATCCGCGCCACCAGCTCGTGGCGGACCACGTCCTCGGCTGTGAAGGTCACCTGCCCGATCCCCTCGACGCCGTTGAGCAGCCTGCAGGCCTCGGCAAGGCCGGAGGGCTGCCCGCTCGGCAGGTCGATCTGGGAGGGGTCGCCGGTGACGATCATGCGGCTGTTCTCGCCGAGCCGCGTCAGGAACATCTTCATCTGCATCGAGGTGGTGTTCTGCGCCTCGTCGAGGATGATCACGGCATTGGTCAGGGTGCGGCCGCGCATGAAGGCAAGCGGCGCGATCTCAATCTCGCCGCCCTGCAGCGCGCGTTCGACGACGCGCGCATCCATGAGGTCATAGAGCGCATCATAGATCGGCCGCAGATAGGGATCGACCTTCTCTCTGAGATCGCCCGGCAGGAAGCCGAGCCGCTCGCCGGCCTCCACCGCCGGTCGCGTCAGGATGATGCGATCGACTTCCTTGCGTTCGAACAGCTGCGCGGCATAGGCGACCGCGAGCCAGGTCTTGCCGGTGCCGGCAGGTCCGACACCGAACACCAGCTCGTGGCGCTTCAGCGCGCGGATATAGGAATCCTGTGCGGCGGTGCGCGCGCGCACCGGGCGTTTGCGCAGATTGATGGTCTCGAACTGCGTCGTCGCCGCCTTCGCGTCATATTCGAACAGCGAGCCCTGCGCGATCACGGCGCGGATGGCGCCCTCGACCTCGCCCTGATCGAGTTCCTGTCCCTGACTGGCTTGCGCATAAAGCGTTTCCAGCACGCGACGCGCGGCGTCGCAGCCGTCGCGCGAGCCGGCGATGGTGATGTGGTTGCCCCGGGAATCCACGACGACGCCGAGCCGGCGCTCGATCAGCGCCAGGTTCTGGCCGTAGGGGCCGACCAGGGCGGAAACGGCGCGGTTCTCGTCGAAGTCGATGACGACTTGCGTCTCAGGCGGAATTTGCATTTCGCGGTCAAGTTTGCGGCTGGGAGCGAGCGAAGGCGAATCCGATGCGCTTTTTGGCAAGGGCTCAGGCTCCAGTGATCATCCGGGATTCATGGGGGTATGCGGCGAGGGGCGGTCGCGCGGCGAGATGGCCGAGCAGGCTGTAGCGCTCGAGGCTCTCGACACGCACGGGCAGAACTTTGCCGACGATGTCGCTTGAGGCCATCACATGCGCGGGCTGCAGGTAGGCGGTGCGGCCGACGATCTGGCCTTCCTTGCGCGCGGGCCGCTCGAACAGCACATCGACCGTCGTGCCGATCGCAGCCAGATTGAAGGCCGATTGCTGGCTGTCGATCAGTTGCTGGAGGCGCTCCAATCGCTCGTCCATCTCTGGCTGTGACACCGTCTCCCGCATGTCCGCCGCCGGCGTTCCCGGCCGCGGCGAATACTTGAACGAATAGGCCGCAGCGTAACCGATTTGCGTGACAAGCGCGAGGGTGGCAGCAAAATCTTCCGCGGTTTCGCCGGGGAAGCCGACGATAAAATCCGATGAAAACGCAATGTCTTGGCGCACGCGCCGGAAACGCTCGATGACTTCGAGGTATTCGCCGGCGGTATGCCGCCGGTTCATGGCGGCAAGGATGCGGTCCGAACCGGATTGCACCGGCAGATGCACGAAAGGCATCAATGCCGGATTGTCGCGATGCGATTCAATGAGGCTGTCCTCGACGTCGAGCGGATGGCTGGTCGAATAGCGCAGCCGCAGCACGCCGGGAATTTCCGCCAGGCGATCCAGCAACCTGCCGAGCGGCCAAGGGCGACCGTCCGGGCCTTCACCATGATAGGCGTTGACGTTCTGGCCGATCAGCATGATCTCGCGCACGCCATTGTCGACGAGGCGCTTAACGTCGTCGATGATCTTGGCCACCGGCCGCGAGACTTCGGCACCGCGCGTATACGGCACGACGCAGAAGGTGCAGAACTTGTCGCAGCCCTCTTGCACGGTGACGAACGCGGAAATGCCGCGCGCGCGGATCGCGTCTGGCTTGGGCGGGGGCAGGAAGCCGAACTTGTCCTCGACCGGAAACTCGGTCTCCAGCGCGCGGCCGTCGCGCCTCGCGCGCGCCAGGAGCTGCGGCAGATGATGATAGCTCTGCGGTCCCACCACGATGTCGACCACGGGGGCGCGGCGGATGATCTCCTCGCCCTCGGCCTGCGCGACACAGCCAGCGACAGCGATAGTGACCTCGCGTCCGCCGAGCGCGGCCTCTTCCTTCATCGCGCGCAGCCGCCCGAGCTCGGAGTAGATTTTCTCCGACGCCTTCTCGCGGATGTGGCAGGTGTTGAGGATGACGAGGTCGGCGTCTTCAGCGCTCGCGGTCTCGACGAATCCCTCAGGCGCCAGCGTGTCCACCATGCGTTGCGCATCGTAGACATTCATCTGGCAGCCATAGGACTTTATGTGCAGCTTGCGCGGCGGCGACATGGAACCTGTAAGGGGGTAGCGGCGCCATTCTTGGCGCAGAAATTCTTCAGGGGGCTCAAATATAGCCTAACCGGCGGAAATGCCAGCGGCAGAGCTATCTTTGTCGCCTTCGGGGCGGTGATGTTACCTTGCAAATATCTCAAAAATAAGATATATCGCACACGTGGCCTGGCGGGTAGAAATCCTCAACGAAGCAGTCGGCACGGAGATCGCCAGCCTTCCGGTTGACATGCAGGCGCGCTTTTTGCGGATTGCTGAACGTATTGCGTCGGTGGGGCTGGAGAGCCTCGGCGAACCCCACGTGAAGCACCTTGAGGGAAAGTTATGGGAGCTGCGGCTCACCGGCCGCGATGGAATTGCACGCGCGCTTTACGTTACGGCCATTGGGCGCAGAGTCGTGGTCGTTCGCGCATTCATCAAGAAGACCCAGAAGACGCCGCGGAGCGAGATCGAACTCGCGCTGCGGCGCGCCAAGGAGATCGTATGACCATCCCGTTCGAGAAGCTCAAGGCACGTCTCCTGGCCAATCCCAAGGTAAAGGCCGAGTACGATGCGCTCGCCCCGGAATTCGAGATTGCCGCCGAGTTGCTTAGAGCGCGACTGAGGGCAGGTCTCTCTCAGGCGGACCTTGCCGCACGGATGCGCACCAGCCAATCGACGATCGCTCGACTTGAAAGCGGTCAAACGTTGCCGAGTACAAAGACCTTGCTGCGCTTTGCGGAAGCGACCGGCAGCAAGATCCACGTCCGGCTTTCGGCGGCCTGATAGCTAGCTCGGCACGGCCATCGCTCCGACTCGCAGGACCATCCCCGGAAGTTCCCGCATGTCGTCGAACAGCAACGCCGCCCCGGCATCGCGCAGCTTTTCCCAATGCCCCGGCAGGCAATGGCTGCCGCCATGGAAACCGAGCACGGTCATGCCCGCGGCGACCGCGCCGGTGACGCCGGAAACGCTGTCCTCGATCACGAGGCACCGTTCGGGCGCGGCGCCCATTTTGTTTGCCGCGTAAAGGAACAGGTCCGGTGCCGGCTTGCCGTGCTTGACCTGGACGGCCGAGAAAATGTGCGGCGAAAGCTGTGCGTACAGCCCCGCGCATTCCAGGCCATGGCGGATCTTTTCCGGGACGCCGCTGGACGCCACGCATTTCGGCAGGTCGATCGCGGCGATGGCGTCAGCCACGCCGGCGATCGCCTTGAGGTCGCCGGCATAGAATTTCAGGGTCGCAACCTTGATCTGATCTTCGAAATCGTCTGGCAGCTTGCGGCCGGTCTCGCGTTCGATGGCTTCGCGCGCCTCGCGCTCGGAGACGCCGAGGAAGCGATGCAGCACCTGTTCCTCGGTGATGGGATAGCCGTGGCGCGTCAGCGTCGCCGCATGGGCGCGGCAGGAGATGACCTCGCTGTCGACAAGCACGCCGTCGCAATCGAAGATGACGAGATCGAGGTTCACGTGATGCGACGTTCCGCGGTCAGCTTTTGTCGTCGTCGAGCGGAACGCAGTACAGTTCCAGCCGGTGATCGACCAGCTTGTAACCGAGCTTGCGGGCGATCTCGGCCTGCAGCTTCTCGATTTCCTCCGAGGTGAATTCGATCACCTTGCCGTCGCGCAGATTGATCAGGTGATCGTGATGGCTGTCGCGCATCTGCTCGTAGCGGGCTCGGCCCTCGCGGAAATCGTGGCGCTCGATGATCCCGGCATCCTCGAACAGTTTCACCGTGCGATACACGGTCGAGATCGAGATCTTGTCGTCGACCGCCACGCAGCGGCGATACAATTCCTCGACATCGGGATGGTCCTCCGCTTCCGCCAGCACGCGCGCGATCACGCGGCGCTGTTCGGTCATGCGCATGCCGGTGGCAGCGCAACGCTCCTCGATGCCGCTGGCCTTGGCCGACGGTGAATGCGCAGGTGAGGATTTCAGTGCGGTCATGGGTTGGGCCCTGAAAGAGACGGCGTCTGTTTGCCATCTAGCGGAGTTTACGACAAGTCGCGCCGCATCAGAAGCGCATTCAGCTGTTCCCCGCCGGCTTGCTGGTAATACCTTTCGCGGCGGCCGACGACGGAAAACCCCATCCGTTCGTATAGCCTTCGCGCCGGCTGGTTGTTTTCCTCCACTTCCAGAAATATTTTTTGAACGCCCCTCCCGGCGAGGTGACCGAGATGGGTCAGCAGCAGATCGCGCGAGAGACCGCGCCCGCGATAGCCTTCGTCGACCGCAATCGACAATATCTCCGCTTCATCGGCAGCCAAGCGCGACACCGCAAAGCCGATCACCTTGCGGCCGAGCCTGAGGCGATGCACCAGTGTGTTGCGTTCGCGCAGCATGACGTCGAACTCACCTTCGCCCCAGCCGCGGTGAAACGACGCGCCATGCAATTGCGCGAGCCGCGCCGCATCGCGCAGTGTCGCGGGCTCTACAATCGGCGTGCCGCCGCCGCTCCACCAATCCGACAGGAAGCCCATCATGTGGCGTGCGGTTCGGCCGCGCGTCGCAGTTGATCGGCCGGCGGCCTGGCGTCGGGGGCGCGCAGA
>JAKFVP010000237.1 GCA_021732175.1 Bradyrhizobium sp. | reverse complement strand
CGGGGGTGTCGTCCTTTGCGTTGAGAGTTGGCGTCTGTGCGTCGAAGACCTCCGATGACACCGGCGCACGAGAGCGAGTTCTGGGGAGGCCCCAGAATGGCGGCGGCACAAATCGGATGGAGTGGTCTCGAGGGACGGCTGCAATGGCGTCAGCACCCACTATTCAAGCGGTGTGCCAACCTTGCCGCAGCGCAATAAATCCATGAATTACAATTGCTTAGGGGATCGGCCGGTTAATGGCCGTTAACCTTCCCGCGCATCGAAAATTTGCGATTCGCTCAAATCTTGTTGGCCATTCGCTCAATCTTTGTGCGACGCACAAGGATTGAGCAGATGGCGCGTTTTTATTCTCAGGCGTCTTCAGTGGCCTTTGCCGCGAGCGGTTTCGGTGCCGCTCCGCCACCCGGCCTGACCCTGAATTCGTAGGTCATGAGGTGCCATGGCGTCGGTGACGGCTTGCCATCGGGCATCACGGGATCGGTGCGCTTTTCGATGTTGGCGATCAGTTCGTCCTTTACGCCGAACACCACATCGCAATCGATGTTGGGATCGCCGCCGATGAAGACATGGGTGACCAACGGCTCGTAGCCGGGTGCGGCGACGAGGAAGTGGATGTGCGCGGGCCGCAGCGCCGGACGCTTGGTGTAGCTGATCATTTCGCCGACCGGCCCATCCACCGGGATCGGATAGCTGCAGGGCTTGATGGTACGGAAGAAGAAGCGTCCGTCGGCGTCGGTGATGAAGCGCGCGCGCGACGACGGCCCTTCGGTTGCATAGGTCGGCTTCTGGGAGTCGTAGAAGCCGTCGTCGTCGGCATGCCAGATGTCGACGGGAACGCCGGCCAAAGGCTTGCCGGAGAGATCGGTGACGCGGCCTTGCACGAACATCTTCTCGCCGGAGAGCCGCGCGGAGACATCGGTGCCGTGCGGCGTCACCTGGTGTTCGCCGACATAGAACGGGCCGAGCACGGTGGTCTCGGTCGCGCCCTCGCGTTCCCTGTGATTGACGGCGTCAACGAGCATGGAAACGCCGAGCACGTCGGAGAGCAGGATGAATTCCTGGCGGATGGGGGTGCATTTCTGTCCGGTGCGGGTCAGGAAATCGATCGCAAACTCCCATTCCTCGAAGGTCAGATCGGTCTTCTGGACATAGGCGTGCAGCGACTTCACCAGCTCCTGCAGCAGGAACTTGACCCGCGGGTTCGGCGTGTCCTTGAAGCTGTCGACGACGGCGGCGGTAAGGTCGGTTTCGCTGAATTGGGTCATTGGCTGTCCTGCGGGATGACGCGACGAGGAGAGGGCTGCAGCCTACACCAGCATACCGGGCTTGCGTAGGCACTAGCGGTTGGAACGGGGCCCACTTTTCGGCTATCAAACCCCTCTCCCCGCCCGTTCCGGAGACCTGTTTCATGCTTGCCCCGACCTCTGCCTCGCCCGAATCCGCCGGGATGTCCGCCGCCGCCCTCGCCCGCGTCGATCGGCATCTCAAGGAGCGCTATATCGACGCCGGCCGCTACCCGGGCGCTCAGCTGATGGTCTATCGCCGCGGCAAGATCGTGCACTCCTCAGCGCAGGGCTATGCCGACGTCGAGCGCAAGGCGCCCGTCAAGGAAGACACCATCTTCCGCATCTACTCCATGACCAAGCCGATCACGTCGGTCGCCTTCATGATGCTGGTGGAGGAAGGCCGCGTCGCGATCGACGAGCCCGTGCACAAGTATATTCCGGAGTGGAAGAACCTCGGCGTGTTCGTTGCCGGCACCTACCCGGCCTACCTGACCAAGCCGCCGGTGCGGCCAATGTTGATCGTCGACCTGCTGCGCCACACCTCGGGCCTGACCTACGGCTTCCAGCAGCGCACCAATGTCGATGCCGGCTATCGCGAGAAGAAGATCGGCGAGGTCGTGACATCGGGCACGCTGGACTCGATGATCGCAGACCTTGCGAAAATGCCGCTGGAGTTCTCGCCGGGCGAGGCCTGGAACTATTCGCTCTCGACCGACGTGATCGGTTATCTCGTCGGCAAGATCTCGGGCATGCCGTTCGAGCAGTTCCTGAAGGAGCGCATCTTCAAGCCGCTCGGCATGAACGACACCGACTTCCATGTGCCTGCCGAGAAGGCGCACCGCCTCGCCGCCTGCTACTCCGCCGATCCGCCCGGCGAACTCAGGTTCATTGCCGCCGAGCGCAAGGCGATGCTGACCTTGCAGGACGATCCGGCAAAGAGCTCCTATCTGAAGCCGCCCACGTTTTATTCCGGCGGCGGCGGCCTGTGCTCGACGGCGGCGGACTACCTCACCTTCTGCCGGGCGCTGCTCAACCGCGGCGAACTCGGCGGCGTCCGCCTCATCGGACCGAAGACGCTGGCGCTGATGACGACCAATCATCTGCCGGGCGGGCGGGACCTTCCCGCCCTGTCGCGCTCGATGTTCTCCGAGGCGACCAATAACGGGGTCGGCTTCGGGCTCGGTTTCGCCATCACCATGGACCCGCCGCAAACGCTGATCGCGGGCAGCCCCGGCGAGTACTTCTGGGGCGGCGCCGCCGCCACTGCGTTCTGGATCGATCCCGCCGAGGAGCTCATCACGGTCTTCATGACCCAGGTAATGCCCTCGACCGCCTATCCGATCCGGCGCGAGTTGCGCACCATGATCAACGCGGCGATCACCGACAGCAATCTCTGAAACAAGCGGGTTCCGCGCTGCATTGCGGAACCCGCCTGCGACTAAATTCCTTGGCCAATCTTTGGCCCTTCTCCTATTGTTCCCGGCAGTTTGTTGCCGCCCGGGATATTTGTGCCAAAACTTTCCCTGCCATTGCGTCTCGCCCTTCTGGTGGCGGGAACCACGCTGCCGCTGATCGTGTTCGCGGCCGGCATCGTCTTCTATAACTACAAGCAGGACCGCAAGGACGCCACGCAGCGCGTGCTGGAGACCGTGCGGTCGATCCGCCTCGTGCTCGATGCCGAGGTGCAGCGAATGACCGGCGGCCTGCAGGTGCTGTCGCTCACCAACTCCCTGAGCAATGGCGATTTCGACAGCTTCCGTCGCATCGCGCTCGGCTTCCTGGAGCAATATGGTGAAGATGGCGTGCTGCTGGTCGCCGATCGTCAGGGCCACCAACTGTTTTCTTCGGTTACCAATGACACCGCGAGCCTGCCGCCGCGCAACAACCGCGACATCGTCGAGAAGGTTTTCACGACGAAGCAGCCGGCCTATTCGAATCTCTTCGTCGGCGCGGTGAAGAAGAAGCTGATCGTGACGGTCGAGGTACCGGTCATCAAAGGTGGCGAAGTCCTCTATGTAATCTCTTTCAGCCCGCCGATCGACATCTTCCAGAACATCATCGAAAAGCAGCGGCCGAACCAGGACTGGACGCTTTCGATCTTCGACGGCCAGGGCACCAACTTCGCCCGCGTGCCCAATCCGCAGGACACGATCGGCAAGCAGGCCTCGCCGACACTGTTTGCCGAGATGTTCCGCACGAGGGAGGCGACGCTGACCACAGTGACGCTCGAAGGCATACCGCTGATCACGAGCTTCACGCGCTCGGCGGTGACCGGCTGGACGGTGGCGGGCGGCATCCCCGAGAGCTCCCTGGTCGCGCCGCTCTGGCGTTATCTTGCGATCACCAGCGCGATCGGCGGAATCCTGTTGCTGGTCGGACTCGCCTTTGCGGTGCGGATGGCAACGACGATCGCCCGCGGCGAGATGCTGCACGATTTGCTGGTCGAGGAGCTCAATCATCGCGTCAAGAACACGCTCGCGATCCTGCAATCGATCGCGGCGCAGACGTTCCGCAGTGCCAGCCGGCCGGAGCGGGAAAAGTTCGAGGGCCGCCTGCGCGCGCTCGCCGAGGCGCATAATCTGCTCAGCACCGAGAAATGGCAGGGATCGGATTTGCAGGATGTGGTCGGCCGCGTGCTGCAGCCCTATCTGCTGAGCAATCCCGAGCGCGTGCGGATGTTCGGCCCGAAAGTGCCTTTGGCGCCGCGGCTCGCCGTGGTGCTCTCGATGATCCTGCACGAGATCGCAACCAACGCGGCAAAATATGGCGCGCTATCCAACGAAACCGGCACGGTGGCGCTGGATTGGGAAATCCTCGAAGAGGATGGCAAACGAAAGCTCCGCCTGATCTGGACCGAAGCCGGCGGCCCGCCGGTCAGCGCGCCGGTGCAGCGCGGCTTCGGATCCCGGCTGATCGAACGCAGCGCACGCGACCAGCTCGGCGGCGAGGCGACCGTCGACTTCCTGCCCCGCGGGGTGGTCTACACGGTGACGGTCGCGCTGCAGGCCGAGGGCTAGAAGGTCACGTCACCAGGCGGAGAACCGGCCGGCCGCGCCGCCGTGCGCGCGGCGCCTTCGGCTTCTGCGCTGCCCGGGTCCGCGCCTGCGCATCCGCATGGACATCGCACAGCAGCTTCAATTCGGAGTCGGTCACGCCCTTGAGCTTCATGCGAAGCTGGAGGATCGCCAGCGACAGCAGGTCTGCCGTGTCGTGCTCGGCATCGTTGGCGAGCGACGCCTGGCAAAGCTCAAGCGTTCGCAGCGTCGAACGCAGCCGCTCCCGGGAATTTTCCGCCAGTGTTTCTTCCGCGACCGAACTTGCCAGATAGACCAGTGGTGGTCCGGACGGTCCTTCGGTACCCATGTCTCAAGTCCCCAATTTCGTACCGTCACGCGGCCACAGACGACCGAATGCGGACTGTTTTCGTAGAAGTTGTGTCGAGATGTTACTGGACCGAGGTTGCACCGCACTGCCAACGCCCCCGGAGGTGACAATTCGCCCTATCCAATTACCCCTCAGGGCCCTCCGCGCCGCTGAATCCCCGTAAGAATCCGGGGTTCGCGGCTGAGCGGTAATTTTAGGCGTGAATAATCCGGACGGGAAACCCGCCCTGGTTGTACTTCCCAGCATCTTCTGCCAAGATTAGCCGAGGAAGAGGGTCGTGTATGTCGCTCGCACTGGAAAGGGGTGTTCCACAGGAAGAACGCCGGAGGGTCTCCCTTGGCGGTCTAACGGACTGGGACGCAGCTCGAATCTTTCTGGAAGTCGTGCGCTGTGGCAGTTTTCGCTCTGCCGCGGAGCGGCTGGACCTGTCGATCAACGCCGTGCGCCGGCGCATCGATGATTTTGAGCGGCAAGCCGGCGCCACCCTGTTCACCCGCGACGTTCACGGTACCCACCTCACCGACGAAGGGGCCATGGTGGTCTCCGCCGTGGAGCGCATGGAGGCGGCCGCTTTCGACCTGATGCGCGCCAGCGGATCGGTCACCAGCACGCTGTCGGGCGAAGTCCGCGTCGCCGTCACCGAGGGCCTCGGCACCTTCTGGGTGGCGCCACGCCTGGTCGAATTCCAGCGCTCCTACCCTAACATCCTGGTCGACCTGCACTGCGCGATGCGCTCGGCCGATGTGTCGCGGCACGAGGCCGACGTCGCCATCCATCTCTCGCAGCCGCCGTCGCTCGACGCCAAGCTGGTGCGGCTTGGCCGCATGCACCTGATGTTCTTCGCGAGCGAGGGCTACATCGCCGAGCACGGCGCGCCGAAATCCTTCGCCGACCTGACCAATCACCGCATGGTGCTGCAGAGCGCGGACCAGACGGCGACCAAGGAATTATTCGAAAGCTTCTTTCCCGGATTTTCCCAGCGCGAACTGCTCGCGATGCGCACAAATGTTTCCAGCGCCAACTACTGGGCTGTGGCCAACGGCGCGGGTGTCGGCGTATTTCCGACCTATGCGTACGCACTTGGCGGCCTGGTGCCGCTCGATATCGAGTTTCGCAGGCCGTTTGATATTTGGCTCTCCTACCACCCCGGCAGCGGCCGCATCCCCCGGGTGCGCCGCACGATCGACTGGCTGGTGGAGGCTTTCAATCCCGCCAAATTCCCCTGGTTCAAGGACGACTTCGTCCATCCCAGCGAATTCAAGGCGGTGTATATGGGTGAGTCCCTGACCCATCTATTCGGGGCTTCTCTACCGAAGGACCTAGGAGCGAATGAATAAAACAGCAGCAAAGAGAATGAAGCAACGCAGCGCCGGCAAGCCGGACATCGAACTTGGCAAGCGAATTCGTTTGCGGCGGGTCGAACAGAAGATCTCGCAGGCGGAGCTCGGCGAAAAGCTCGGAGTCAGCTTCCAGCAGGTGCAGAAGTACGAGAAGGGCGTCAACCGCGTGGGCGCTGCGCGTCTGCAGCAGATCGCCAATGCGCTCGATGTGCCGGTGACGTTCTTCTACGACGGCGACAACAAGGCGCGTGAGGTCGAGAGCCTCTTGTTCCTCGACAGCGCGTTCAGCCTGCGGCTGCTGCGAGCCTACAGCAAGATCAAGGACCAGACCGTGCAGCGGCAGCTGGTGTCCCTGATGGAATCGATCGCGGCGAACGAAGACTAGGCGCGTTAGCGTAACCCGTTAGCGTACCTGGTTTGCAGCACCGCGAACCCGATCTATCAGAGCGATGCAATCGTCGGGTAGCCTGTTGCTGCGCCAGGCCACGTGTTGGTCGGGCCTCGACAACACGAGTATGTCGCCATCCGGCTTGACCGAAGCCGGAGGGGCGACGTCCAGAACCTTCAGCGGCACCCCCCTCTTGCGCGCGGCGGCGCCGAGCTGGTCGACGTCGACAGACGGATCGAACCGCAGCAGGGTGAATTCCGGGCCCATCGCATCGTACAGCGAGCGCCCGTCCTTGCACCACAGATGCGGCGTGCGACAGCCGGGCACCGTGGATGGCGTGTAGCTGTCCATCGTGTAAGGCGGCGGCTCGCCGCCATCGTACGCAATGATGGGCGAGCGGTCGTAGTAGCTGCCGAAATTCAGACCCGCGCAGGCATATTGCCGGACATTGATCTCATAGGTGAGACGGCCGACCTCCTCGCGCGCGCGCTTTCCCGCAGGCCCCGAATCCTCGATATCGTCAGGCACGGCGCCGCGGCGGCGGATCTCGGCTTCCGCGTGCGACATCGCAAAGCGCGACACCTGGCTTGTGATCGGCCAGCGTTCGGCCTCATAGGCATCGAGGATAGCTGATGGCGCCCAGCCGTTGAGATGCGCCGCAAGCAGCCATGACAGGTTCATGGCATCGGCAATGCCGGCATTCATGCCGTAGCCGGCATAGGGCACCCAGATATGGGCGGCATCGCCGGCGATGAAGGCGCAGCGATCGCGGAACTTGCTCGCAATCAGCCGGCGGCCGTACCAGTCCTCTTTCGAGATGATCTCGTACTCGAAATCAGCGCCGACGCCGAGAATGGCGCGCAGGCTGGCGTCGCGATCCACCGAGTCGAAATCGCCCTCACCCGGCCGCATATAATTGTGCACCAGCCAGCGCTCGCGTCCGTCGATCGCGTAGACCATGCCGGAGCGGCGCGGATTGATCGAGCCGGTGCCCCAGGCGCTTTCGTGCCGTTGCAGAGCGAGCAGCGCGGGGGCGCGGATATAGGTCGACTGCACGCGCTGCACGACGGCGTCTCCCGTCAGTTCCGCGCCGATCGCCTTGCGCACGGCGGAGCGCGCGCCGTCGCAGCCGATGAGATAGCGGCAGCTGATGCGCGTGACGTTGCCGGTGTCGAGATCGCGCAAGGCAACGCTCGCTCCATTGTCTTCGATCCGGATATCCTCCGCCGCCATGCGGCTGAGGATGCGGATGCGCGGCTGCGAAGCCGCGTGCTCGAACAGGATCGGCTCCAGGAAGATCTGGTTGATGCGATGCGGCGGCTCCGGCGTCGGCCAGTTGCAGTCCGGGCCGTCGGTGGCGGTGAAGCGATCGCGCCGGCAGGGAATTTTGATCCGGGTCAGCTCTTCGCCGGTGAAGCTGGTGCGATAGCTGATGTCATGCGGATAATCCGCCGGCAGGCCCGCGTTGCGCACTTTCTCCGCCAGGCCGAGGCGGCGGAAGATTTCCATGGTGCGGGCGGCAACGTGGTTGCATTTCGGCTCCGGCGGCTCGCCCGGCCGGCGCGTCTCCACCACGATTACCTCGACGCCACGCCAGGCAAGATCGATGGCGAGCGTGAGGCCGACAGGGCCTGCGCCCACGATCAGAACACTGCAATCAGACATGCCCTTGCTTGCTTTTTTTGTTCGGCTGCGAACCACAATAGCTATCCGGGCGACATAGCAAAGGGGCGAAAGCCGGATGACCACCGGGGAATTTGCGGCGGTGCAACAGCGTCTGTGCCGGCTTAATCGGAACGCAACCCTTGCCCGCTAACGATCCCGCCTGCGTTGCCAGCACATTTTTCGGGGCTTCCATCATGCAGAAGATGACGATCCTTGCCGTGGCCTCGATGTTTGCGGCGGCGCCCGCCCTGGCCGACAATCCGCCCGGTGCTACCGGCACGATGCCGCATCCGCCGAAGCCCGCGGCGGTTGCCCCGCATCCGGCACCCGCCAAGCAGGCTGCGCCCGCCTCCACGCCGGAGCAGCGCTCGGCCGAGGCGCTCGCGCTGACGCATGAGCCGACCTATGACGAAGGCACCGCGCAGCGGATCCGGGAAGCCGCGTTCAGCTACTCCGACATTGCGGTGCGCGGCGGCTGGCCGGCGATCCCTGCCGAGGCCAAATTCGCGGTCGGCGTCGCCGGGCAGCACGATGATCTCCTGCGCAAGCGGCTATTGATCAGCGGCGACCTCGCCGGCGACAAGGACAAGGGCGCCCATGACGAGACCGTGGTCGAGGCGCTGAAGCGCTTCCAGTCCCGGCACGGCCTTGCGCCGACCGGCACGATGACGCCGCGGACGCTGGCGGCGCTGAACGTCAGCGTGCACAAGCGCATCCGCCAGCTGGAGGCCTCGCTGGAGCGCCTCGGCGCCACGAAGTTCGCCTTCGGCCAGCGCTACGTCGTGGTCAATCTGCCCGCGACCTATGCCGAGGCTGTCGAGAACGACGTCGTCGTCCGCCGCTACCGCGTCGTGGTCGGCAAGACCGAAAAGCCCTCGCCTACGCTAACCGCCGAGATCACCAGCGTCGTGCTCAATCCGACATGGACGGTGCCGTCGTCGATCGCGAAGTCGGAAATTTCGGCGCATATGCGCAAGGACCCCGGCTAT
The DNA here is from genome assembly GCA_021732175.1 of Bradyrhizobium sp. Classification (GTDB taxonomy): domain Bacteria; phylum Pseudomonadota; class Alphaproteobacteria; order Rhizobiales; family Xanthobacteraceae; genus Bradyrhizobium. The sequence continues at coordinate 3,082 of JAKFVP010000237.1, read as the reverse complement.
CTCTCGCGCATGCACATGGAAGTGCTCGACGCCCATGACCGGCCGATCGATCCCCGCTCGGTCGACTGGTCCGGCACGCATACGCCGAACTTCACGGTGCGCCAGCATTCCGGCACCTTCAATGCGCTCGGCGCCGTCAAGATCGACATGCCGAATCCCTATTCGGTCTACATGCACGACACCCAGCAGCGCAGCCTGTTCGCCAACGACTACCGCTTCGACTCCCACGGCTGCTCGCGCGTCGACAACGTGCGCGACCTCGCGGCGTGGCTACTCAAGGACCAGCCGAAGTGGAATCGCGCCGCCATCGATGCGACGATCGCCAGCGGCCAGCACATCGAGATCCCCGTCAGCAAGAAGCTGCCGGTGGCCTGGGTCTACCTCACGGCCTGGATGACCAGGGACCAGACCGTGCACTTCCGCAACGATGTCTACGCCCAGGACGAGCATCTTCTGGAAGCGACGGCGGAAGAAGCGGCCTTCATGAACAAGGCCGCCGATCACCCGCTGAGCGCGCATCTGGTGCAGTGAAGGCCAAAGTACGAAAACAACCCCATGCAAAGTAGCATTGGGAAGGCAGTCCAAGCTGCGTTGGGCTAAACAGGCCGCCCGCGCCGCAATTCCGCCATGCGATGACGCCGGCGAGCCGCGCATGGACGCGGTCGGGGATTACCGGTAGATCAGGCATAAAAGCCGGTATCGGTTCCCGGGAGGCCCCATGATGATCCTTCACCACGGCTGGCGGTCGAGCGCCTCGCGCCGGGTGCGACTGTGCCTCTGGGAAAAGGGCTTCGATTCCTGAACAACCAACCCTGCGAAAGACCCCGATCATGCTGGACGTTGCCAAGCAAAGCCGAAAATCCCATGCCGACGGCAAGATCCTGCAAGCCGTGGACGACGGCGTCGGCATCATCACCTTCAACAACGCCGCGAAGCGCAATGCGATGTCGCTGGAGATGTGGGAGGGCCTCGGCCACGCGCTGACCGAACTGCGCGACGATCCCGCGGTGCGGGTGGTGGTGCTGGTCGGTGCCGGCGACAAGGCGTTCGTGTCGGGCGCCGACATCAGCCAGTTCGAGAAGAACAGGCACAACGCCCAGGCCTCGGAGGAATATTCACGGCGCAGCGAGGCGCAGCGCGCGCTGCTCGCCAATTATCCGAAGCCGACGATTGCCTGCATCCGCGGCTTTTGCCTCGGCGGCGGCATGCAGGTCGCCATGCTCACCGACATGCGCTTTGCCGCCGAGAACAGCCAGTTCGGCATTCCCGCGGCACGACTCGGCATCGCCTATGGCTTCGACGGACTGCGCCATCTGGTGTCGCTGGTCGGGCCATCCTGGGCGCGGCTGATCATGTATACGGGCATGCGGATCAACTCCGCCGAGGCGCTGCGCATCGGTCTCGTCGACAGCGTGCTGCCGGACGGCGAGCTCTGGAATGCGACGATGGAGATCGCGCGCACCATTTCTGACAATGCGCCGCTCGCCATCCAGGCCGCCAAGATCACCATCCGTGAAGTGCTGAAGGATGAAAGCAAGCGCGACATGGAAGCGGTCAAGGCGATCGGCATGGCCTGCATGGACAGCGAGGATTTCAAGGAGGGCCGCACCGCTTTCATGGAAAAGCGCAAGCCGAAGTTCAAGGGGAAGTGACTTGCGTAGGATGGGTAGAGCGCAGCGAAACCCATCAATCCCCGGGAAGTGAAGGTGATGGGTTTCGCTTCCGCCATCGCTCGGTCGGGCTTCGGTGGACGTAGTTCGCTCTACCCATCCTACAAAGCTACAATGCTTCCAGCACCGCCTTGGTTACGTCGGCGGTGCCGTTGCTGCCGCCGAACTCGGTCGGCTTGATACCGTCAGCATAGGCTTTGTCGACTGCGCGCTCGATCCGCTCACCGGCTTCGGCGGCGCCCTCGATGCCGTGCTTGTCGGCGAGCCAGTCCAGCATCATCGCGGTTGAAAGGATCATCGCGGTCGGGTTGGCCTTGCCCTGCCCCATGATATCGGGCGCCGTGCCGTGGCAGGGCTGGAACATGGCGTAGCGGTCGCCGATATCGGCTGACGGCGCCATGCCGAGGCCGCCGACCAGGCTCGCGGTGAGGTCGGAGAGGATGTCGCCGAACATGTTCTCGGTCACCAGCACGTCGAAATCCCACGGGCGCTTCACCAGATAGGCCGAGCAGGCATCGACATAGACATGGTCGGCCTTCACGCCTGGATGATTTTTCGCGACCTCGTCAAAAATCCTGCGGAAGAATGCGAAGGCACGGAACACATTCGCCTTGTCGACACAGCTCAGCGTGCCGGGGCGGCCGCGCGCCTTGCGGCGCTCGGCGAGGCGGAAGGAAAACTCAAACAAACGCTGCGAGGTGTTGCGGGTGATCACCAGCGTCTCGCGTGCATCGCTGTCGGTGACGACGCCCTTGCCCATCGAGGCGAACAGGCCTTCGGTGGATTCCCGGATCAGCACGAGGTCGATGCCGCGTTGGTCCGCGCCGACGATCGGGCTCGGCACGCCCGGGATGAGACGTGCCGGGCGCACGCCGGCATAGAGATCGAAATGAAAGCGCAGCTCGATCTGCGGCGCGATCTCGGTGTTGTCGGGGTAGCGTACCGAAGGCAGTCCGCACGCGCCGAGCAGGATCGCATCCGCCTCCTCGCAGAGACGGATGGTGGTATCAGGCATGGACTTGCCGGTCTCCTTGTAATGGCCCGCGCCGGCCGGCGCCTCGGTGAAGCGGAACGCGAGGTCCGACTTCGCCTCGATCTTGCGCAGCACCTCCAGCGCCGGCGCCATCACCTCGGGGCCGATGCCGTCGCCGCCGAGCACGGCGATGTGGAAGGCGTTGTTGGCGGACATGGGTTAGCCTCATAGAACCTCAGGAAAGATCGTCATTGCGAGCGAAGCGAAGCAATCCAGCTTCTTCACCGCGGAGACAAAGCTGGATTGCTTCGTCGGGCGTGTCATCTTTTTGGTGAAGTCGGCTGATTCACTGCCTGCGTGGATTCGGAGCAAATGATGAACATTCGGATTCGGCAAGCGGAGCGTCGCCAGGCGGGTTTTGAACTGGTCGACCTTGAGA
>JAKFVP010000167.1 GCA_021732175.1 Bradyrhizobium sp. | reverse complement strand
GAATGAACCGTCCTGAACCGATCGCGCGCGCCCTTCTGTGCACCCTCGACCAGGCCCTGTGCGTGCAGCCTCGTCGAGCCTGCCGCGACCAATGCGCTCATGGCCAGCACGGCAACAGCGACGGCAACGAAACGCAATCGCGACGGCCTGCGCGCGATCGGTTCAGGACGGTTCATTCTGTAGTCTCCTTGGTCGAACGAAACGGTTGGCGGCTGCGGAGCCTGCGGCGGGAATCTGCGGTCTTGCGAGATTATCGTCACCATGGCGAATTCGTCCACAGTTGCACGGCATTGTTCCCAGCCGTGGAAATACTCGCCGTGCGAACGGGTTATTGGCCGCGGCGGCGGAATGGGCGCCGGTTTGATTGCGGATCATTGCCATTGATTGCCGATCATGGCCAGCGGTGTGCAGCGCAATATGAACGGAGATGATTATTGACGATCTCTTGAGCAGATGTACGCGCCGCCCGTTGCCGCGCGATTGGACACAACGTTAGTTCAATGATCGCGGCAAAGTAGCTCTGTCGACAGATGCAAACAATTCTGCTCTGATCCGACTACAAAATCTCCGCCGCTGCATCGTGTCCGCGACATCAGATGCAGGGAGGACGGGGACAAAAACAAGCAAGAATCTGACACAGCAAAGAGGAAACAACATGTCCCGGAAGAAGCTTTCTCGCCGACAATTCGTTGCTGCTACTGCGCTGACGTCCGCCGCCATGATCACGGCGCCCTATGTCCGCGGCGCCCATGCCGCCGGCAAGCTGTCGATCGGTTTCTGGGATCATTGGGTCCCCAGCGCCAACAAGGCCTCGACCGACATCGTCAATGCCTGGGCCGAGAAGGAGAAGGTCGAGGTCCAGATCGACTACATCCCGAGCCAGGGCAACAAGAACCTTCTGACCATTGCCGCTGAAGCACAGGCCAAGTCCGGTCACGACATTCTCGCGATGCCGACCTGGTGGCCGCATGCGCAGTCCGAACTGCTCGAGCCCATGAATGACGTCGTGGGCGATCTCATCAAGCAGAACGGTGAACCCAACGGCACGGTCAAGTATCTCGGCCAGTCCAAGGGCAAGTGGCTCGCGGTACCGGCTAGCGTCGGCAGCCAGATCAAGGGTCCCTGCTCACGCATCGATCTTATGAAGAAGCATGCCGGCATCGACGTGCAAGCATTGTATCCTGCGGGTCAGGCACCGAAGGCTGACAGCTGGAACCTGGAGGCGTTCCTGAAAGCCGCAGAAGCTTGCCAGAAGGCGGGAGTTGCCTTCGGCATCGGGCTCGGCGAGACCAGTGACAACGTCGATTCCGCCGGCGCCTTCTTCCAGTCGTTCGGAGCGCACCTGGTCGACGAGAAGGGCAACCTCACCGTCAAGACCGACGCCGTTCGCCAGGCGCTGGATTTCTACAAGAAGCTGATCGCTTTCCTGCCGCCCGACGCCGGCGCCTGGGACGATTCCTCCAACAACAAATGGCTGGTCTCCGGCAAGGGCGCGCTGATCATGAACCCGCCCAGCGCCTGGGCGGTTGCCAAACGTGATGCGCCGCAAGTTGCAGAGCAATGCTGGACGCACGGCTTCCCGTCGGGACCGAAGGGGCGCTACGCGCCCTACCTGGGTTACTTCTGGGGCACCTGGGCGTTCTCCAAGAACAAGGAAGCGGCCAAGGGCGTGCTTCGCGCGCTTACCACGCCGGACGCAATCGAGAAGATGTGTGTGGCGAGCGGCGGTTACGACCTGCCCTGCTGGGAGAAGCTGACCACGCTGAAGGTCTGGCAGGAGGAAGGGCCGCCGAAGGGCACGCTCTACCACTATCCGAACCCGCATAACCACCAGACGCTTTCGATTGCGGCGGCGCCGGCCCCACCGAAGATCGCGCAGCAGATCTACACGCAGGCGACGATGACCAAGATGTGCCTGCGCTATGCGCAGGGCGAGGCGATGGAAAAGACGCTCGCCTGGGCCGAAGGCGAGTGCGAAGGCTTCATGCGGAGCTGACGCATCTGGCTTGGCGGCGGCCCAACGGAGCGTGGGCCGCCGCTGCAAGATGTCGGGCGGGCTTGCGAGCCTGCCCGCTCTGGTACCGGGACCAAACGGGGAAGACGAACCATGGTTGACGTCGCATTGCAGTCGAGCCAAGCGGCTGTGCGGACGGCTCGCAAGCAGTCAAGTTTGCGGAACTTGCTCAATCGAAAATCGACCATCGCTTTCCTGATGGCGCTGCCGCTGATCCTGCTGATTGCAACCCTCGTCATCTATCCGGCGTTCTACGCGATCCATCTGGCGACGTTAAACAAGTCGATGGCGCGTTTCGTCGGCCTTGGCAATTTCGAGTTCCTGTTCAAGCGCGAGACGTTCTGGCTGGTGGTGAAGCAATCCTGCATTTTCGCGATCACGGCCGTCGTCTTCAAGGCGCTGATCGGCTTCATCGTCGCGCATTTCGTTCACAACATCCCGGCCAAGGGCCAGCGCAAATGGCGCGGCATGTTGCTGGTGCCGTGGGTAATCCCGCCGGCGATGAGCACGCTGGCCTGGCTGTGGCTGTTCGATCCGTCCTACAGCGCCTTCAACTATACGCTCGGCCTGTTCGGCGCGGGCCCGATCCCGTGGACGGGCGATGCCAATTGGGCGCGCTTCTCGGTCATCCTCGTCAACATCTGGGTCGGCGCGCCCTTCTTCATGATCATGTATCTGGCGGCGCTGAAATCCGTGCCCGACCAGCTTTACGAGGCCGCCGCCATCGACGGTGCCAACTGGTGGCAGCGCATCTGGTACGTGACGCTGCCGATGATGCGCAACATCATCGCCATCACGACGCTGTTCTCGCTGATCGTCACCTTCGCCAATTTCGACATCGTGCGCATCCTGACCGCGGGCGGCCCGCTCGACCACACCCATATCTTCGCGACATGGGCATTCCGGGTCGGCATCGAAGGCAGCGACATTCCGCTGGGCGCCAGCGTCTCGCTGTTCATGGTGCCGATCCTGGCGGTCGCAGCGATCTTCATCCTGCGCGACATCTCCAAACGCGGGAATGAAGCCTGATGACCACAGTCACACTCGACAAGGCCGCCCCGACCCGTAAGGTCAAGTACGGCAGCATGAGCCGCGACCGCACCTGGGCGCTGCGCTGGTCGTATCTCTTCCTGGTCATATTCGCCATCTTTTCGCTGACCCCGCCGGTCTACATGCTGATCACCTCTTTGAAGAGCAGCGCGGAGATTTCGGCGGCGACCAACCCGTGGTGGGTGTTTCACCCGACGATCGATAACTATCTGGGTTTGCTGACCTCGAACCAGTTCCTGCGCTTCTTCTGGAACTCGGCGATGGTCTCGGTGTTCGTTGTCACCATCACGATGCTGATCTCGGTCCCCGCCGCCTTCGCGCTGGCGCGGATGCGGTTCTGGGGGTCCACGGTTCTCGCCACCGGCGTGTTCCTGACCTACCTCATTCCCGAGACGCTGCTGTTCATTCCGCTGTTCAAGATGTTCGCGGTCATCGGCGACTTCACCGGCATCCAGCTCATCAACAAGTGGTATGTGCTGCTGATCCTCTATCCCACCCTGACGGTGCCGTTCTGCACCTGGATCATGATCGGCTATTTCGCATCGATCCCGAAGGAGTTGGATGAGGCCGCCATCATCGACGGCGCGTCCTGGTTCCAGACCCTGACGCGGATCTTCATTCCGGTGGCGCTGCCCGGCCTGATCGCGGCGACGATCTTCGCCTTCACTGTCTCCTGGGCGCAGTTCCTCTATCCGCTGGTGTTCACGACATCGACCGACCAGCTGGTGATGCCGGTCGGAATCATCACCACCCTGATCAAGGGCGACGTGTTCAATTGGGGACAGATCATGACCGGCGCCCTGCTCGGCGCCGCGCCGCCGCTGATCATCTACGCCTTCCTGATGGACTACTACATTGCCGGCCTGACCGCCGGTGCGACAAAGGGTTGAGGAACTCATGGCCGAGGTAAGTCTGCGCAAGGTTGTCAAACGTTACGACGAGGTCGAAGCGGTGCGTGGCATCGATCTCGACATCGCCGACCATGAGTTCGTGGTCCTCGTCGGCCCCTCCGGCTGCGGCAAGTCCACCACGCTGCGGATGATCGCGGGCCTGGAGGATATCTCCGACGGCGACATCATGATCGGCGGCGACGTCGTCAATGACGTGCCGCCGAAGGACCGCGACATCGCGATGGTGTTCCAGAACTACGCGCTGTATCCGCACATGACGGTCGCAGAGAACATGTCGTTCGGATTGCGGCTCAAGAAATACCCAAAGGCCGAGATCAAGTCCCGCGTCGATGAAGCCGCGCGTATGCTCGACATCTCGGAGCTGATCGACCGCAAGCCGAAGCAGCTCTCCGGCGGCCAGCGCCAGCGCGTCGCCATGGGCCGCGCCATCGTGCGCAATCCGAAAGTGTTCCTGTTCGACGAACCGCTGTCGAACCTCGACGCCAAGCTGCGCGTGCAGATGCGCATCGAGATCAAGAAGGTGCACCAGAAGGTGCGCACCACCACGGTCTACGTCACCCACGACCAGGTCGAGGCGATGACCCTGGCTGACCGCGTCGTGGTCATGAACCACGGCCGCATAGAGCAGATCGGCACGCCGAACGAGCTCTACCACAATCCGGCGACGCGCTTCGTCGCGAGCTTTATCGGCTCGCCCGCAATGAATTTCATTCCGTGCCAGCTCGAAGACGCCGCCGGCAAGTTGCAGGTTCGTCTGACCGACAAGCTCGCCTTCCCGCTGCCCCCGGCCCGCGCCGCGCGCTACCAGAAGGTTTCGCGTACCGACAAATTGCTGCTCGGTATTCGCCCCGAGCATATCACCGAGGCGAGTGCGCATGCCGAGGAAGCCGGAGTCGAGAACTTCGACACCGTTCTCGACGTCACGGAGCCGATGGGCATGGAGACGCTGATTTATTTCCCGCTGCAGGGCGCCCAGGTCTGCGGCCGGGTCAATCCCAACGCCGGCGCCCGGGATGGCGCCCCGCTCCGATTGGCTGTGGACCTCAACAATATGCATTTGCTAAACGAGGTGACCGGCGCCGTCCTATGACGGCGCAAGAGCATCACCCAAGGGCAGGAAATGGCGTCCAACAAGAAGAAGATTTTCATCACCGAGTCGTTCTCGCGGGCAGGCCGGGTACTCCTCGAAGAACGCGACGACATCGAGATGGTCGAGTTCTCCAACATGATCTCGGCCGGCGACTTCCAGGCCAAGCTGCGCGAGCATGCGCCGGTCCACGGCGTTGCGCTTGGCGGCACCCGCTTCGGTGAGACCGAGCTAGAGGCTTCCGGCGACATGAAAGTGGTGACGCGGATCGGCGTCGGTTTCGATGCCGTTGACGTGCCCGCGCTGAGCAAGCGAAAGGTGCCGTTGATGGTGGCGGGCACCGCGAACTCGCCTTCCGTCGCCGAGCAGGCCCTGTTCATGATGCTGACGCTGGCCAAGCGCGCGAGCGAGATGGATTCCATCGTCAAGGACAACAAATGGGCCTCGCGGCTTGGCGCGCTGCCCTACGATCTCTTCGGCAAGACCGTGCTGATCATAGGCTTCGGCCGCATCGGCACCCGCACCGCCAAGCGCTGCCTTGCGATGGAAATGAATGTCCTGATCTATGATCCCTACAAGGGCGCAGCCGACATCAAGGCTGCGGGCTGCGAGCCCGTCACCGATCTCGATGCCGCCTTGCCGCGTGCCGACTTCGTCAGCATCCATTGCCCGAAGAACCCCGAAACCGTCGGGATGTTCAATGCGGCGCGGATCAGGCTGATGAAGCCGACGGCCTACCTCGTCAACACCGCCCGTGGCGGCATCGTCGACGAGAAGGCGCTGCATCAGGCGCTGGTGGCGAAAAAGCTCGCCGGCGCGGGCCTCGACGTGTTCGAGCAGGAGCCGCCTGCGGCAGACAATCCCTTGCTTGGCTTGGACAACGTCATCACCGCCCCGCATGTCGCGGGCGTGACGGTCGAGGCGGTCGATCGCATGAGCCAGCAGACGGCGCGCAATCTCCTGAGCGCGCTCGACGGCACGCCGATCCGTCAGAACGTCATCAATCAGGACGTGCTCTGATTGTTTCCGCAGAACCCGCGCCCGGCCCTGCCGGGCGCTTTGCATTGAAGCGGGTGTGCCATGGCCTTCAAGGAATACGGCAAGTATGACGCAGTCGGCCTCGCCGATCTCGTGCGCAAGAAGCAGGTAAGTGCGCAGGAGCTTCTGGATGAGGCGATCGCGCGCACGGCAAAGGTGGATCCGCAGATCAACGCGGTCGTCGTCAAGCACTATGACCACGCCAAGAAGCAGATCGACAAGGGCCTGCCGGACGGTCCGTTCAACGGCGTGCCGTTCCTGCTGAAGGACCTCGACCTGCTGCAGGGCACGATCACGACCTTCGGCGCCAGCATCTACCGCAACAACGTCGCCGACCACAGCGGCACCCTTGCCCAGCGTTTCCTCGACACCGGCGTTGCGATCTTCGGCAAGAGCTCGAGCCCGGAGTTCGGGCTGATGCCGACCACGGAGTCGCGGCTGTTTGGACCGACCCGCAATCCCTGGAATCTGGCGCATTCCTCCGGTGGATCCTCGGGCGGTGCGGCGGCAGCCGTGGCCGCGCGCATCCTGCCGATGGCCCATGCCAGCGATGGCGGCGGCTCGATCCGTATCCCGGCCTCTGCCTCCGGCGTATTCGGCATGAAACCGACCCGCGCGCGCAATCCGCTCGGGCCGGATCGCGGCGAAGGCTGGGGCGGCTTCTCCTGCGGCCATGTCGTCAGCATCAGCGTGCGCGACAGCGCTGTCATGATGGATGCCATCCAGGGTCCGGAGACGACGAGCCTTTATGTGGCGCCGACGCCACAGCGGCCGTTCGCGCAGGAAGTCGGGCGCGATCCCGGCCGCCTACGCATCGCCTTCACCGACCGCTCACCCTATGGCGATGCCATCGATCCCGAGGTTGCGACGGCGGTTCGCGACGTCGCCACGATGCTGGGCAAGCTCGGCCACCACGTCGAGGAACGTGCGCCAAAGCTGCCGGTCGATCCGGCGGCGGTGATGACCGTCATCGTCGGTGCCAATACGGCGCTGACTGTGCGGATGACGGAAGCCGCGTTCGGCCGTCAGATGTCCGATCAGGATTTCGAAATCCTGACGCTGGCGATGGGCCACAACGCAGCGAAGACCAGCGCCACCGACTACGTCGCGGCGCAGCTCGATGCCTTTCGCGTGGCGCGCACGCTCGCGGAATTCTTCGAGACCTGTGACGTGTTCCTGAGTCCGACGCTGTGCACACCGCCGGTGAAGATCGGCGAGCTCAACACCATGTCGAACGACCTCTCGCATATCGGTCCGATCCTGCGGCGCTACATTCCGGGTACATCGATGTTCAACATGTCAGGTCAGCCCGCGATGAGCGTACCGCTTGCCTGGAACAACGCAGGGCTGCCGCTCGGCATGATGTTCGGGGCCAAGCTCGGTGACGAGGCGACATTATTCCGCCTTGCGGGCCAGCTTGAGCAGACGCGGCCGTGGCGGGACAAATTGCCGCCGGTATGCGCGTAAGCGCGCCCTTGCACGGCCAAAACTCAGCCTCATTCGGGCGCGAGGAAGGAAAACCGGCGCGGCAACGGGGACACCGATTCCGCTGACGGAGTTTTTCATTCCGGAGACATTTCATCATGGGTAGCAGCGATCCGACGGACCACGTGCTTGCGGCCATTGCCAGCATGCGTGACGGCGCAGAAGCGGAAGCTTCCCAGGACTCGCAGAGCGACGCCGAGAAGCAGGCCATCGCCGTCATCGAGGACAAGCCGCTGGCACCGGAGCCGCCGGATGGCGACGGCTACTTCAAGGTTGGTCCGGGGCCGATGGCTTCGATCCGCTTCAAATGGACGGTGCGGCGCGTCGATGACGACACCTATTTTGTCGATGAGACGATCGGCGAGAAATCCGCGGCGGTGACGTCGGGCCCGATGAGTCGCGAGGCCGCGATTCAATTGGTTGATGATCGCGAGGCCGATGCGCGCAAGAGGTTCGATGATTTGCGCAATGAAATGGCGGGTCGCGTCGCCATCGCGCAGGTGCTGCGCGGCGAGAGCGACGAGGCCTGATTTGCCGTTTGGCAAGCCCCGGAACCTGCGACTTTTGCGCGAAATTGACCGCATTTCCGGTCAAAACTAGATTGCCCGTATCGGGATTGAACCGAAGCCGCGCCGTGGCGACTTATGGATTGAAAGTGATCTAGGTCACGCTCGTTTTTGCCGCCGAAGCCTAGAGCTTCGAGCGGGAATTCCTGTTCAGGAGGTCGTTATGAAGAAGCTCTTGGCTGTCGCCGCCGTGTTGTTGGCGAGCAGTGCAGCACAAGCCCAGTACACCTTCGACTACGGCGGCAAGACCATCCGTATCGACCCCGACCGCGGTACCGTCCAGATTCCCGGTGTCTACGACAACACCAAGAAGGCGAAGAAGAAGGACGACGCGCCGGCGGCCAAGCCGAAGGAAACAACCACCACTACGACGGCTCCTGCTGTCGAGCCACAGCCCGCCACGGCGGTCGCAGCGCCGCCCCCGCCACCTCCGCCCGCTCCCGCGCCGGCTGCCGTCGCTGCGCCCGTTACACCGCCCATTCAGGCACCGGTGCCGCCGCCGCTCGGCGCCGCCGCCGATCCCTCGACCACGACGGCTGCAGCGACGCCGTCCGACAATTCGGCTGCTGTCGTAGCGCCTGCACCGCCGCCTCCGCCCGTGCAGCAAAGCGTTGCGCCGCCCCCGCCAGCCGCTGCGCCGCCGCCCGCCGCGACCGTGGCCGTGGCTCCGCCGCCGGCTGCATCAGCCGCGCCGGCTCCAAGAGCTGCCGTCGCGTCCAATTCGCCGATCGGCGTGTGGCTGACCGAGGAGAAGGAAGGCAAGGTCCGCATCGAACAATGCGGCAGCAATCTCTGTGGCTACTCCGTCGACAAGAAGTCCAACCAGAACGGCGAGCAGGTGCTGATCAACATGAAGCCCGGCAAGGACAAGTGGAGCGGACGCATCCTCGATCCCAACACCGGCAGCACCTACGATTCGACCATCGCCATGAAGGGTACCGACACCCTGCGCGTCCAGGGCTGCGCTTTCGGCGGCGTGTTCTGCGGCGGCCAGACCTGGACACGGGTCAACTAGCCGCCGAATCCCGATTTTCAAAAGGCCCCGCCTCCTCGGCGGGGCCTTTTTCATGCGTGATAGCCATCACGGTGACCGGGTTCCCGGCATGACACTTTCCGCCCCGAGGAGCACTAACGGGGAAGGTGATGACCATGAGCGCATTTCGCAAAACCAGCCTAGCCATCTTGTTTGCCGCCAGCCTTGCCATTGCCGATCTTGCTGTTGCAGCGCCGGCTGCGGCCAGCACGTCGTTCGACGGTCAGTGGAGCGTTCAGATCGCTTCGTCGGGCGGCGCCTGCACCAACGGTGCGTCGGTATCGATCGGCATCAGCAACGGTCAGGTGGCCTCGAACACCGCAAGCGTATCGGCATCGGGCCGTGTGGCCGAAGCCGGCGTTATCAACGTGACCCTCTCCTCCGGAATCAAGCGCGCGGTCGGGTATGGCCGGCTGAGCGGCACGTCCGGCTCCGGCACCTGGCGCGCGGCGGCGTGCTCGGGCACCTGGACCGCGCAGCGCAATTGACGGCGCGCTGTTACGCTAACGCGGTCACGCCGACGGCGCGACGTTGTACTCGGCGTCGGTGACGTGCTCCATCCAGGTGACGAAGCTGCCGTCGAGCGCCTCCTGCATCGCAATGTGAGTCATCGCGTTGTTCGGCGCAGCGCCATGCCAATGCTTCTCGCCCGGCGGAATCCAGACGACGTCACCGGGCCGGATTTCACGCACCACGCCGCCCTTGGCCTGGACGCGGCCAATGCCCGAAATCACGTACAGCGTCTGGCCGAGCGGATGGGTGTGCCAGGCTGTGCGCGCGCCGGGCTCGAACGAGACGCGGTTGGACGCGAGTCGGGCCGGCGCCTGGGTCTGGATGATCGGATCCTGCAGCACGGTGCCGGTGAACGATTCCGCGGGGGCCCGCCGTGTCGGGCGGGTGCCGGCGAGAAGAATTTCCATGGGTCGCTATCTCCCTGTTCGGTTATTTCTTGCTTGCGGCGTAACGCGCCTTGGTCTCGGCGTTCATGGGATAGAGGCCGGGCAGCGCGGCGCCGTTGTTCACTTCGTTGACGATCCAGGCTTCCATCCGCTCCTGCTCCGGGCCTTCGGAAAGGATGGTGTCGAGTTGCGCCTGCGGGATCAGCACCGCGCCGTCCTGGTCGGCGACGACGATGTCATTGGGAAACACCGCGACGCCGCCGCAGCCGATCGGCTCGCCCCAGCCGACGAAAGTGAGCCCCGCGACCGAGGGCGGCGCGGCATAGCCGTCGCACCACACTGGAAGCTTGGTGCCGAGCACGCCCTCGACGTCGCGCACGACGCCGTCGGTGATCAGCGCGGTGACGCCGCGCTTGACCATGCGCGCGCACAGGATGTCGCCGAAGATGCCGGCATCGGTGATGCCCATGGCATCGACCACGGCGATGCATCCTGCGGGCATCGCCTCGATCGCTGTGCGCGTCGAGATCGGCGATGACCAGGATTCCGGCGTTGCGAGATCCTCGCGCGCCGGCACGAAGCGCAGCGTGAAGGCCGGTCCCACCAGCCGCTTTTGTCCCGGGAGTAGCGGCTTGGTGCCGCGCATCCAGACATTCCGCAGGCCCTTCTTGAGCAGCACGGTCGTGATGGTCGCGGTGGAAATCCTGGAAAGCGTGGCAATCTGCTCTGATGACAGGGACATCGAAAGGACGGGCTCCGGTGGGAGAAGTTGGCGGCGCATCTTGCGAGGAAGCGCGTTGCCGTCAAGGGCGCTGCGATCAACCCTGCTTATCGCTGGTGAGTGGTTTAATTTATTGAAGTTGCAACAACTTTTTCGCGGAACGAATTCCACTCCCGCGCAAAACGCGCTAGCCTCTCGCGTCGAGAGTTTCGAACAAGTCCATGGCCGCAACAAAAACCCTGCCCCGCCTCCTCGCAAGCGGCGATAGCGCCATCACGGTGGAGTACTCGCGCGACATCGACGATGCCGCCAATCAGAGCGTGCTCGCGCTCGACCGCGCGCTGGCGCGCGCGCCGGTCGAGGGCGTGACCGAGGCCGTGCCGACCTATCGCTCGCTGCTGGTGCATTACGATCCCGTCCGCATCGACTTTGAGGCGCTCGGCAAGCGGCTGCTCGCGCTGGCGCAATCGCCGGTCGAGGCCGGCTCGGACGTACGGCGCTGGCGGATTCCTGTTTGCTACGGCGGCGAGCACGGCATCGATCTCGAGGATGTAGCAAAGGCGCTGAACACGACGCCGGACGAGATCGTGGCGCGGCATGTCGCGGGCAATTATCGCGTGGCGATGATCGGCTTCACGCCGGGCTGGTCCTATCTCAGCGGACTGGAGAAATCGCTGCACATGCCGCGGCGGCAGAATCCGCGCCTTCTGACGCCGGCCGGCACGATCTCTATCGGCGGCGTGCAGACCGGTGTGCAGTGCCTTGCGGGCCCCAGCGGCTGGCATCTGCTCGGGCGTACGCCGGTGCGCACCTATCAGTTACACCGTGATCCCACCTTCCTGCTCGAACCCGGTGATTACGTTAGCTTTTCCCGGATCGACGCCAAGGCCTTCGCGGAACAGGAGCGTGCCGCGGAAGCCGGCGAAATCGTCGCCGAGCGGGTCGCCTGATGCCGAAGCTCGTCATTGCCTCCATCGGTCCCGCAAGCTCGGTCCAGGACGGCGGACGGCCGGGCTCGCAGCGCTATGGCCTCGTGCCGAGCGGCGCGATGGACCGGCTGGCGCTGGCAGCGGCCAACACGCTGGTCGGCAACGCGCCCTTTGCCGCGGCGATCGAGATCGGTCCGTTCGGCGCGGGCTTTACGGCGCGCGGCGGTGCGGTTCGGGTGGCGCTTGCGGGTGCGCAGCGCAACACCGACATCGCGAAACGCGCGGTTGCCGCCGACAGCTCGATGACGATCGCGGACGGCGAGACGTTGACGCTCGGCTTCGCGCGCAGCGGTTCCTTCAGCTATCTCGCGATCGAAGGCGGCATTGCGGGCGAACCGATGTTCGGCAGCCTGTCGGTCAATGCGCGTGCCGGCC
>JAKFVP010000166.1 GCA_021732175.1 Bradyrhizobium sp. | reverse complement strand
GGCCGCGGATTGGCGCGGCGGAAGCTGTCGCGGGCACTTTCGGGCGCAGCCCCGCCGCGGGCCTCGCGGGCACGCTGGGCGGCTTCCGATTCGACCTTGCGGACGGCCTCCTCCAGCGCGAGGCGCTCGCGGGTGATCTCGGATTCGCTGAGCGGCGGATCGACGCTGCGCAGCTGCTGAATCAGCGCGGCGCGGGCCCGCTCGTAGAGCGCACGACGGCTCTCCCCGGGAGCACTGGGGTCCAGGCCGGAAATAGCGCGTGCGATCAGCGGGTAGTAATCAGCCATTCTCTCATCAATGCGGGCTTTCGGGTAAAATCCCGTTAAGCCTCAAATGGGTTCTGAACCAGGATAGTATCCTCGCGTTCGGGGCTGGTGGAAAGCAAGGCGATTGGGCATCCCACCAATTCCTCGACCCTGCGAACATATTTAATGGCCTGGGCCGGCAAATCCGCCCAGGAACGGGCGTTCGCGGTCGGCTCCTTCCAGCCCTCGATGGTCTCGTAGATCGGCTCGACCCGGGCCTGGGCCCCCTCGCCGGCCGGCAGATGGTCGATTTCCTTGCCGTCCAGCCGATAGCCGGTGCAGACCTGAATGCTGTCGAAGCCGTCGAGGATATCCAGCTTGGTCAGCGCCAGCCCGCTGATGCCGCAGGTACGGACGGTTTGCCGCACCAGCACGGCGTCGAACCAGCCGCAGCGCCGCGGCCGGCCGGTATTGGTGCCGAACTCCCGGCCCCGCTCGCCGATCTTGCGGCCGATCTCGTTGTCCTGCTCGGTCGGGAACGGTCCCTGGCCGACCCGGGTGGTGTAGGCCTTGCAGATGCCGAGCACATAGCCGACCGCGCCCGGACCCATGCCGGTGCCGGTCGCCGCCTGCGCCGCCACGGTGTTGGAGGAGGTGACGTAAGGGTACGTGCCGTGGTCGACGTCGAGCAGCGCGCCCTGCGCGCCCTCGAACAGGATGCGCTTGCCTTCGCGGCGCTTGATATCGAGCAGCCGCCACACCGTATCGGCATAGGGCAACAGCTTCGGCGCCATCGCCATCAGCTCTTTCAGAATCTGGGCGCCGTCGAATTCCGGCAGCTTCATGCCACGGCGCAGCGCATTGTGATGCGTCAGCAACCTTTCGATCTTGTGCGGCAGGGTCTGGTGGTCGGCGAGGTCCATCAGGCGGATGGCGCGGCGGCCGACCTTGTCTTCATAGGCGGGCCCGATGCCGCGGCGCGTGGTGCCGATGGCAGTGGCCGCGCTCGCGTCCTCGCGCATGGCGTCGAGTTCGCGGTGCAGCGGCAGGATCAGCGTGACATTCTCGGCGACGCGCAGGTTTTCCGGGCCGACGGCAACGCCCTGCCCCTTCAGCCGCTCGACCTCGTCAAGAAAGGCCTGCGCATCGAACACCACGCCATTGCCGATCACGGCAAGCTTCGAGGGGCGCAGCACGCCCGAGGGCAGCAGCGCGAGCTTGTAGGTCTGGCCGTTGATGACAAGCGTATGGCCGGCATTGTGGCCGCCCTGGAAGCGCACGACGATGTCGGCCTGTTCCGATAACCAGTCGACGATCTTGCCCTTCCCTTCGTCGCCCCACTGGGCGCCGACGACGACAACATTGGCCATTTCGTAAGTCCATTCCTCAAGGCTTAGAGATTTCTGGCACGATGTGCCGGACGTGAAGTCCCCATCTCGTCCGGTTCGCGCGTTCCCATCGCCCGGCGCCAAGGGTCCCCGTCCCAGGGCCCGGCCGCCGTGCACCCCGGGATAAAGGAAGCGGGCTGTCTAGGCAAGCAAGAACAGGCGTTTTTGGGCTTACCAAAAGGTCATCAAGCCATTGATATCCCCTGAAAATTCGTTCATGACCCGCGGCCGGGCCGCGCCCCCGGCCAGCCCCCGCCGGAAGCCGCGACGACGGGAGCGTTGATTGCCTCGCCGATTGCGGGAATCATGTCCTGGCGGACTGTAGTCCGCGACCGGCAGAGGGGGCTCTGCAATGCCCAAGACAACGCCTGCGACGCTCGCGCTGCGCAAGCTCGGCATCGCCTTCAAGCTTCACACCTACGTCTATGATTCCAGCGCCGAGCATATCGGCCTGCAGGCGGCCGAGGCGCTCGATGTCGAGCCGAATCGGGTGTTCAAGACCCTGATGGTGGAGGTCGACGGCAACCCGGTTTGCGTCGTCGTGCCGGCCGACAGCGAGGTCAGCATGAAGAAGCTGGCGGCGGCGATGGACGCCAAGGCGGCGAAGATGATGCAGCCTTCCGACGCCGAGCGCATCACCGGCTATCATGTCGGCGGCATCAGCCCGTTCGGGCAGAGGAAGAAGGTTCCCGTCGCCTTCGACCAGGCGGCGCTGACCCACACCACCGTGTTCGTAAATGGCGGACAACGCGGCCTGCAGATCGAGATCGACCCCAACGACGCCGCGCTCGCCGCCGGCGCCAGGACGCATGCGCTGACGGCGTGAATTCCTTTCTTCACCTCCCCCTTGCGGGGGAGGTCGGAACGCATCGACAGATGCGTTCCGGGAGAGGGGTAAGCCACAGCGGAAGTCTTTCCTTGGCTTACCGCTCTCCCCAACCCTCTCCCGCAAGCAAGGGGAGAGGGAGCCCGACCAGAGTGCGTCCCTCACTGTGAGTCATAATTCGCGACGACATCCGACGCATGGACGCAATGCGTCAGCCCCATTGATGGCGACCAACATTCCGTGTCACTGGCACGGCCATGTCCGCATCCGAAACCACCGCGCGCGTCTCGCCGCTCCGCTGGATCGCCAACCAGCCCTATCT
This sequence comes from Bradyrhizobium sp., assembly GCA_021732175.1. GTDB lineage: Bacteria > Pseudomonadota > Alphaproteobacteria > Rhizobiales > Xanthobacteraceae > Bradyrhizobium. Next base: position 9,396 of record JAKFVP010000166.1, on the reverse strand, counting down.
GCTGCTGTCCATCACCGCGGCGTGCTGGGCCGGCAATGCCGTGGTCGGCAAGCTCGCGGCCGGGCACATTCCGCCGGTGACGCTGTCGTTCCTGCGCTGGTTCTTCGCCTTCCTGATCGTCCTGCCGTTCTCGTGGCAATATCTCTTGCAGGACTGGCGCCAAATCCGCGGCGCCTTCGCCCTGATGGTGCTGCTGTCGCTCACCGGCATCAGCGCGTTCAACACCATGCAGTACTGGTCGCTGGAGCATACGCAGGCGATCAACACCCTGCTGTTGCAGCCGACGGCGCCGTTGTTCGTGGCGATGTGGTCGCTGGCGCTGTTCGACACGCGGCTGACGGCGGCGCAGGCGGTCGGCATCCTGCTGTCGCTGGTCGGCGTGCTCGTCATCATGCTGCGCGGCGACCTCACCAGCCTGAAGGACATCGACTTCAATCGCGGCGACCTGATCTTCGTGCTGGCGCTGCTGATCTTCGGGCTCTACTCGGTGATGACGGCGAAGCGTCCCGCGATCCATCCGCTCTCTTTTGTTGCCTTCACGTTCGGCTGCGGCGCAGCCTGCCTGATCCCGTTCTTCATCTGGGAGCTGCATGCGCGGCCGGCAATGGAGCTGAACGGCGCGAACCTGCTCACTTTGTTCTATGTCGCGGTGTTTCCCTCCACCGTCGCCTATCTCTGTTTCAACCGCGGCGTCGGCCTGATCGGCGCCAATCGCGCCGCGCCCTTTTTCCACCTGGTGCCGGTGTTCGGCACGGTCATGTCGATCCTCTTCCTCGGCGAGCACCCGCAACTGTTTCATTTCGTCGGCTTTGCGCTGGTCCTGACCGGGGTGTTTGTGGCGTCGCGAAAGCCGGAAACCGCCCCGAAAACGCAATGAGACCATGCTGACTTGGCCATGACTTGTGTCCACAAATCCGCTATCTCTGGAGGCGGTTAAGGGTTGGCCATGAAGTTCCGCTCTAGAAACGTGATGATCGGGACGATCGCGCTGGCGATCATCGGCGCCTCTTTCGGCGGCGTGATCGGCTATCAGCGCTTTGCGCGCACCAAGCAGCTTGTGCCCTTCCACGTCGTGTTCGAGGGCTCGGCTTCGGGCTTGCGGCGCGGCTCCAGCGTCAACTTCGCCGGCGTGCGTGTCGGCGAAGTGAGATCGCTGAAACTCGACCATCCGCGCCGCGTGGTGGCGCTGGCGCTGATCGACCCCGCAACGCCGCTGCGCGCCGACACGCAAGTCGGCCTCGAATTCCAGGGCCTGACCGGCATCGCCGCGATCTCCTTTACCGGCGGCACGATCGAGGGTCAGCCGCCGCCGCTCGACGCCGAGGGCATTCCGACGCTCACGGCGGACAAGGACGGCACGCTGAGCACGCAGGAGAAGATCCGCGCCGCGCTGCGCAATGTCGACAAGGTCATTGTCGAGAACGAGGTCGCGGTGAAAGATACGCTGCTCGGGCTCGAGTCCTTCACGTCAGGCCTTGCCAGCAACAGCGAACGCATCACCAGCGTGATTGCATCGGCGGAATCGGCAGTCGCCTCGGTCGACAGCGGATTCGGCAAGACCTACGACTTCATGAAAAGCCTCGGCAGCGACAAATATGGCGGCGAGCTGCTGCCCACCATCATCTCGTTCCGCGAGCTGGTCGAAAGCTTCAACAAGAAAAGCGGCGCGCTGATATCGGATACCCGCAAGATGCTCGGCGATCTCAGCGCTTCCATCAACCAGTCGGCCCCGCGGCCTCCCCGGCGCTGACGTCCTCCTCTCCCGCAACGGAAAACAGACGTGCTCGACAAGACCGGAACGCTGACGCCTCCCTCGCCGACCATGACCCGTCCCGTGAGCGCGGTGCCGCGCCATCTGCAGCGCTATCTCAACCTCGACGATTTCGAGCCTACCGCGAAGCGGATCATGCCGAAATTCCTCTATGGCTACGTCTCCGGCGGCGCCGAGAACGATGCGGCCGTGCGCGACAACCGCAAGGCGCTCGAGGAATACGGCTTTGTGCCGCGCGTACTCAACGACGTTTCTTCGCGCAACCAGACCACGACGCTGTTCGGCAAGACCTATGCCTCGCCGTTCGGCATTCCTCCGATGGGCTCCTCCGCGCTGTGCGCCTATCGCGGCGACATCGTCTATGCACGTGCGGCAGCCGCACAGAACGTACCGATGATCCTGAGCGCGGCCTCGCTGATCAAGCTGGAAGACGTCATCAAGGAAAACCCGGCGGCTTGGTACCAGGCCTATCTTGCCGGCGTGCCGGAGCGGATTGAGCCGCTGGTCGATCGCGTCGCGGCGGCTGGGTTCGATACGTTCGTCGTCACCGCCGACGTGCCGGTGCCGCCGAACCGCGAGAACAACATCCGCAACGGTTTTCAGACGCCGATCAAGATCACGCCGCAGATCGCGTGGGACACCATCACCCATCCGAACTGGCTGTTCGGCACCTTTGCGCGCACCTACTTCAACCACGGCATGCCGCATTTCGAGAACATGGACGCCTCGCAGGGCCCGCCGGTGCTGTCGAAGAATTTGATGCGCAATATCGGCGCGCGCGACCAGCTTGCCTGGCGGCATGTCGAACTGATCCGCAAGCGCTGGAAGGGCAAGCTCGTCATCAAGGGACTGGTGTCGCCTGACGATGCCAGGATCGCGCGCGAGAGCGGCGTCGACGGGGTGCTGATCTCCAACCATGGCGGCCGCCAACTCGACTACACTTTCGCAGGGCTGCGCACGCTGCCGGAGATCGCCGCCGAAGCCAAGGGCATGACCGTGATGGTCGACGGCGGCATCCGCCGCGGCACCGACGTGCTCAAGGCCTTGGCGCTGGGCGCGCATTTCGTCTTTGTCGGCCGTCCTTTCCTCTATGCGGCAGTGGCCGGCGGACAGCCCGCGGTTGAACGCGCGATCACGCTGCTGCACGACGAGATTCATCGCGACCTCGCGTTGATGGGCATTCGCAGCCTCAGCGAGATCACGCCGGACCTGGTGCGGAAGTTCTAGAGACGTAGGGCGATTAGCCGAAGGCGTAATCCGCCGGCCCTGAATGACGGATTACGCTGCGCTAATCCGCCCTACGTATCCGCATCAACGAAGCACCTGGATCTTCGCCAGCATATCGGGCGCGCGGCTGACGCGGTAGACCGCGTTCGAGCACTTCAGCACCCAGACCGCGTAGTCCGGCTTCGAGCGCTTCTTGTCGCGGATCGCGCCCTGCGCCTTGTCGCAGGCAAAGCCCTGGATACGCACCTGCGCGGCGAGATCGTCCTGCGGGCTTTGGGCTATTGCAAGCGGCACATTGGCCGCAACGCTGAAAGCCGCAACAATGGCGAATGCAAACATGTGGCGTGGGCGCATGATCGATTTCCTTACCTTTGGCAATTCTGCGGGCGGCGCGCCGATTCCGCAAGCCTATCCGATCTTGAACTTGCTGTACGCTTCCTTGGTGCAGATGATCACATGCTCCTCGCAGCCGTTGCGTCGGTGGAAATCGCAGGTCGTCTCGTAATCGGCGGAGGTCATCATGTCGATGAAGGCGGCCACGTTGGGATAATAGACCAGCGCCAGATAATCCCACCGGTTGCCCTCCTCTGCACCGAGCGCAACCGCCTTGGCATCGCCGGTCCAGAGCAGCGTGCCGCCGCGCGCCTTGATCATGGGCACGGTGAGCGCGCTGTAGCGCAGATAAGCGTCCCAGCCGGAGCCGTCGCCGTCGAGCGAGCGCTTGCGGAAGCGCATCAGGTTCACCATCACGATCGGGCCTTCGGGATCTGCTTCCTTCAACCCTTTGACGTTCAAGAGATCTACCGCCATCCACACTCTCCCTGCCTGCGATTGCCGCCGCCGCGGCCTGCGACCCATGCTCGCCCGGTTGATCCAGGTCAACCGCAAAGGACACCGGCGGAAATATAGTTACATCCAACAGGCAGCGATTTGGAGACGAAGTGAGCGGGAGGAGATGCATCAGCAACCGGGACGCCTTTTTGCGCCGGGCCGACGCATGAAGATTCGCGCCACCCTTCCGCCGCATGAGCGCGACCTGCGTCTCGACCTGTTTCGCGGGCTGGCGAACTGGCTGATCTTCTTCGGCCATATCCCGCACAGCCTGCTGGCCTGGCTTACCTTACGCAATTACGGCTTTTCCGACGGCGCCGACCTGTTCGTCTTCATCTCCGGCTACACCGCAACGCTGGTCTATGCGCGGATGATGATCGAGCGCGGCTTCGTCATCGGCGCCACGCGGCTGTGGAAGCGGGTGTGGCAGATCTACGTCGCACAATTGCTGCTGTTCCTGTTCTACACCGCCTCGATCCACTATGCCGCGCACGACTTCGACCTCCCGCAATTGATGGACGAGTTCAACGTGCACCATCTGATGGATCACCCGGCCGAGGTGCTGGTGCACGCCATCACGCTGAGGTTCAAGCCGGTCAATCTCGATGTGCTGCCGCTCTACATCGTGCTGATGGCGCTATTTCCGTTCGTGTTGTGGCTGATGCTGCGCCAGCCCGACGCCACCATGGTGGCCTCGCTCGCGCTCTATCTCGCCGCGCGCCATTATCACTGGGATCTTGCCTCCTATCCGACCGGCGTCTGGTATTTCGATCCCTTCACCTGGCAATTACTGTTCATGCTGGGCGCCTGGCTGGCGCTCGGCGGGCACATCAGGCTCAGCCGCGTCGCCCATGCGCGGTGGAGCCCGCTGCTGGCCATCGCGTTCCTGATCTTTGCCCTTGCGATGACCTTGTCGGAGCACATCGGCGCACTGCAGCTGCTGTTCCCCGACGCCCTTCGCGCGGTGTTCATCCCCAACGACAAGACGTATCTCGCGCCATACCGCGTCGCGCATCTGGCCGCGATCATCGTGCTGGTGGTTCATTTCATTCCGAGGGACTGGCGCGGCCTGGAATGGCCGGTCTTTGCGCCCTTGATCAAATGCGGCCAGCACTCGCTCGAAGTGTTCTGCGTCGGGGTCTACCTGTCGTTCGTGGCGCATTTCATCCTGATCAGCGTTCCCGACAGCGCGCCGATGCAGCTAGCCGTCGGCGCGGCTGGCCTCTCGATCATGGTCGCCGTGGCCTGGTATCGCGGATGGTCGAAAGACGTCGAACGGCCGGTGCCGCGGATCCCCGGCTCACCCTTGGCCAAGGCAGCGATCCCGCCGCCGCCATGGCAGCCGCTGAGCGAACGGCGCAGGCGGCGCCGCGAGTTGGCCGATCGCCTGAAGCAACAACGCGCCCACGACAGGCGCGCCTAGCGCGAGGCCAAAATCCATGCTGCGGCCAATCGCCTGACAGGCTTCCGCTCGCCGTCCGGACCGGCTAGTTTGGCCGCCAATCGCTCAAGAAAAGCCCCCGGGAGCCTGATATGACTGCATTTTTCAAGTATTTTTCGCGTGCCGCGGCCATTGCGCCGTTCGCTCTTGCGCTGGCCTCTTCGGCCTTTGCGCAGGCGCCCTATCCCAACCGCAACATCACGCTGGTGCTGCCGTTCGCCGCCGGCAGCGGCACCGACACTACGACACGCATCATCTCCAAGGAGCTCGGCACTGCGCTCGGCGTCGGCATGGTGATCGACAACAAGGCCGGCGCCAACGGCTCGATCGCGGCGAGCTACGTCGCCCGCTCCGCGCCCGACGGCTATACGCTGTTCGTCACCACAAACACGACGCATTCGGCCAATCCTTTCCTGCTCAAGACCATGAGCTACGACCCCATGAAGGATTTCACACCGATCGCGCGCACCGGCGATTTGCCCTTCATGCTGGTGATCAATCCGGAAATCCCGGCCAAGTCGGTCGCCGAACTGATTGCGCTCGCCAAGAAGGAGCCAGGCAAGTACTCCTATGCCAGCGGCTCCTCATCAGCGATCGTCTCGGGCGCGACATTTGCGCGGTTGGCCGGCATCGACCTGCTACACGTGCCCTACAAGAGCTCGCCGCCGGCGTTGACCGATCTGATGGCCGGCCGAACCTCGATGATGTTCATCGACGTCCTGACCGGCCTGCCCCACGTCAAGGCCGGCGCCTTGCGTGCGCTCGCCGTCACCACCAAGCAGAAATCGGCGCTGCTGCCGGAGCTGCCGACCATGGACGAGACGGTGAAGGGTTTTGATATCACCTCCTGGCAGGGCTATCTCGGCCCCGCCAACATGCCGAAGGACATGGTGGAGAAGCTGAACGCCGAGATCCGCAAGGTCGTCGAGCGGCCGGATGTCAAGGCGCAGCTCGCCGAGCGCGGCATGGAGGCGTTCTCGCAGTCGCCGGAAGAGTTCGAGAAGTTTTTGAAGGATCAGCTCGTGCTGTGGGAAAAGCTGATCACGGACGCCGGGATCGAGAAGCAGTAGGCGTCTTCGTCATTGCGAGCGAAGCGAAGCAATCCAGCTTTGCCACAACAAGAAAGCTGGATTGCTTCGTCGCTTCGCTCCTCGCAATGACGGCGCAGATAACACAAACAAAAAATGCCCGGCTGCGAGGCCGGGCATTTCATTTGTGGTGCCGGGAAAGTTACGCCGCGCGGACCTTGGCGAGGAACTGATCGACCGCGTTACGCAGCATGCCCGACTGGTTGTCGAGCTCCTTGGCGTTGGCGAGCACGTTGGACGCCGCCGTGCCGGTGGCCGATGCCGCCGTCGTGACGCTGCCGATATTGGCGTTGATCTCGTTGGAGCCGGCCGCCACCTGCTGAATGTTGCGGGCGATCTCGCGGGTCGCATCGCCCTGCTGTTCGATCGAGGTCGAAATCGAGGCGGTGATCTCGCTCATCTGCGCGATGGTCTGGCCAATGCCGCCGATCGAGGTGACTGCCTCGCTGGTGGAAGACTGCATCGCCGCGACCTGGGCGGAAATCTCTTCCGTCGCCTTCGCGGTCTGGTTGGCCAGCGCCTTCACTTCGGAGGCGACGACCGCAAAGCCGCGGCCGGATTCGCCGGCGCGGGCAGCTTCGATGGTGGCGTTGAGCGCCAGCAGGTTGGTCTGGGCTGCGATCGAGTGGATCAGCTTCACGACCTCGCCGATTTTCTCGGCGCCGGTGGAGAGCGCCTGCACGATGCCGTTGGTGCGCTGGGCGTCCTGCACGGCCTTGCTGGCGATCTCGCTGGAGCGCGAGACCTGGCGGGAGATTTCCGCAACCGAGCTGGAGAGCTCTTCGGCGGCCGCCGCAACGGTGCCGACGTTGTTGGAGGCGCTTTCCGACGCCGCGCTCACCGTGGCGGCACGCGCGCTGGCGTCGCTGGCGGTCGCCGTCATCGACTGCGCCGTGGTCTGCATGCCGTCGGCCGCCGTGGAGACCGAGCGGACGATGCCGCTGACCGAGCGTTCGAAGTCGCTGGCGAGGCTTTCCATCGCCGCGCGGCGTTCGGCCGCGACGCGCTTCTGGGTCTCGGCCTCGGCCTGCTCGAGGCCGCGGATGCGGAGTGCATTGTCCTTGAAGATCTGGACGGTCGCCGCCATGGCGCCGACTTCGTCGCCGCGGCCGATGCCGGGGATGTCGCCATCCAGCTTGCCCTCGGCAAGCGCCTGCATGCGCGCGCCGAGTTCGGCGAGCGGCTTACTGATGCTGCGGCCGATCAACCAGGCGATGCTGCCGCAGATGATCGCGATGCCGAGCACGGCGAGCCCAAGCAGCCAGGCGATCGGCGCCAGCTTGGCGTCGATGTCGTCGAGATAGGCGCCGGTGCCGACATACATGTCGAAGCCGGGCAGGTCGGTCGCATAGCCGAGCTTGCGGATCGGCTTCTCCTCGCCGGGCTTGACGTATTCGTAGTACAGCAGGATTTCGCCGTTCTTCTTGACGCCTTCCATCAGCTCGACCGAGAGCTTGCGGCCGTTTGTGACGACGTCCATGCGGTTCTGGCCGATCTGCTGCGGGTTCGGCGCCATCACCGTGATGCCGTCGTAGCCGGTACCGAACAGATAACCTGCACCCTTGTCGTAGGTCATGGTGTTGGCGAGCTTGCCGAACTCGGCGCGAGCCTGCTCCTTGGTCATCTGGCCGGCATCGACCCGCTTCTTCAGGCCGGCGCCCATGTTCTTTGCCATGTCGACCATCGCCATGGCTTGGTCGACACGCGCCTGGACCATTTCGCGCTTCATCAAGAAGCCCGCCAGGAAGCCGGCGACGCAGAGGCCAAGGAGGGCCACACCCACCAAAATACCGAGTTTGGGGGTGATCTTCATGTTCGACAGCTTCACGGGGGATCTCCGGAAAATAGCTCAGGAAGGCGGTTGGCGGATTGATTCGATGCACCCTAACGTGAGACCCTTTAGCGGTTCCTTACGAAGGTTCCCCGTAATAGTCCGGACCCCAAAAAGGAGAAAAATTTCCGGCCAAACAACCGGGAATTGCGAAAGAAGCGCGGCCCCATGGCCGCGGCGAGAAGCAACACCGACGAGTCAAATCGGGAGCAGGAAATGCCGAAATACAGGGTAGTGACGCCGAAAGGCGCAAGTTTCACCGTCGCCGGCGGCGGCTACGATCTCGAACGCGAGGCACTCGATGCGATCGGCGCCGAGATTATCGAGGCGCCGGCCAACGAGGCGGAGTTCATCGCCGCCGCGAAGAATGCCGACGCGATCTATGCCAAGGGCATGCCGATCACCAAGGCCATCATCGACGCGCTGGAAAGCTGCAAGGTGATCACGCTCGGCACCGTCGGCGTCGACAGCGTCGACGTCAAGGCCGCGACCGCCCGTGGCATCCCCGTCACCAACGTGCCGGACACCTTCATCGAGGAAGTCGCCGACCACGCCATGGCGCTGCTGCTGGCCGGCTTCCGCCGCGTGGTCGAACAGGACAAGATGGTGCGTGAAGGCCGCTGGAAGGAGGGCCGGCCGGCGCTGCTGAAAATTCCACGGCTGATGGGCCAGACGCTCGGCTTCGTCTCCTTCGGCCGCGTCGCGCGCGCGGTGGCCAAGCGAGCCGCGCCCTTTGGTCTGCGGATGATGGCCTTCGACCCCTTCATCCAGGAAACGCTGATGTACGATCACGGCGTGATGCCGGCGACGCTGTCAGAAGTGCTGTCGCAATCGGACTTCGTCTCGATGCACGCGCCGGCGCGGCCCGAAGTGCACCACATGCTCGGCGAAAAGCACTTCAAGCAGATGAAGAAGACTGCGGTCTTCGTCAACACCGGCCGCGGCGCGACCGTGGACGAGGTCGCATTGATCAAGGCGCTGCAGGAAGGCTGGATCGCGCATGCCGCGCTCGACGTGCTGGAGACGGAACCGCCCTCGCACAACAATCCGATGCTGCGGATGGAGAATGTGACGCTGTCGGCGCATGTCGCCTCCGCGTCGGCACGTTTCGACGAGGCACGCAAGCGCCGGGTCGGCTACGAATTGTCACTGGTCCTGCAGGGGATGTGGCCGGTAAGCTGCGTCAATCCGTCGGTGCTGCAGAATA
>JAKFVP010000639.1 GCA_021732175.1 Bradyrhizobium sp. | reverse complement strand
CGGCGTCGCCCGCCTGTCCGCCGACCTCGGCATGTCCGTGGTGGTCGAGGGCATCGAGACCAACGAGCAGCTGGAGCGTATTTCCAGCGACGGCACGGTCACAGAGGCACAAGGCTATTTGTTTAGTCGGCCCGTCCCCGCCGTGCGTATTCGCCAGCTCCTGAACGCCTCCCACGGCCGCCGCCCGGTCGAAGGGGAGCTGCATCTGGTCAGCTCCATCGCCTGAATACTTAGACGAAATGCCTATACTTCCCCGTGATTTTACGGGACCCAGTAGTTAACCCTAACATTGCTAACGCTTTGCTATTTCGTTAAGAGGCTGTTAAGGTTTTACCTCACTCGCATTGGTTGAGCGGTAGTTGCCGTGGAAGTTGTAGGGAGTAGTAGAGGAATGCGATCCCCGGCCGGAAGTAGCCCCGCGGCCACTGGACGGGGCCCCGATCTTCTCGAACAAGTCGACTATCGACTGGCCCTTACCCCCGAGGAAAAAGAGGAAATCTACAACCTCCGCTACCGCGCCTATCTGCGCGAGGGCGCCGTCAAGGAATCGCCGGCGCAGCGCGTCACCGACCAGTATGACGATCTCCCCAATTCCTGGACCTTCGGCGTCTATGTCGGCGGCGAGCTCTACAGCTCCGTCCGCATCAGCCTTTTGACCTCGGAATGGCGGCAATCCTGCTCGGCGGAAGCCTTTGGCGAGATCCTTTTCCCGCTGCTCGACCAGGGCAAGGTCATCGTCGATCCCGCGCGCTTCGTGGCCGATCCGGACAAGGTGCGCCGCCTGCCGGAGCTGCCCTATGTGACGCTGCGGCTGGCCTACATGGCCTGCGAGTATTTCAACGCCGATCTCGGCCTTGCTATCGTGCGGGCCGAGCACCAGGCGTTCTACCGCCGGGTCTTCCTGCACGAGACCATTGCCGAGCCCCGCATGTTTCCGGGCCTGCTCAAGCCGGTCGGCTTGATGGCGGCGGACTTCCCGCGCCTGAAGGAGAGGGTGTTCGAGCGCTACCCGATGATGCGCTCGACGGCCTTCGAGCGGCGCATGCTGTTCGACCGTCCCGGCTTCGCCCAGGTGCCGGCCGGTCTCATGATCGCCTCCAATGAGGTGACTTCGATCGTTCCGCAGACCCGACGCCCGAGCGTTCATCAAGCTGAATAACCGGCCGAAACCGTTGCCGTCCTGCCGCGGTTCACGGAATTTCGACAGAATCGCTGTATGAACGGGCAGTTCCGGCCCTCCCAGCCGCTTGCCTCCACCATCGCGCCATATTTACAAATGATTAACTATCGCGGTCGCTTTTCGCCGATTGGCGGCATTTGAACGGTGCCGGCAACACCCCATCAAGGTTGACGGAACGTTCGCTTAACCAACGCCCTGTAGACCGGATGACAGTATTGAGAACGTGAGCGTGGAGGCTCCCGGAATGAGAAACCAGATGCGTATCCTCCAGGGTTTGAAGCTGGCCGCCGTGCTGGCCGTGGCGCTGACCATGGGCGCCTGCGCCAACAAGAACGCTGCCACCGATGCGATGGCGAATGCCGCCACCCCGGGCAGCCAGCAGGACTTCGTCGTCAATGTCGGCGATCGCGTGTTCTTCGAGAGCGACCAGACCGATCTGAGCCCGCAGGCGATTGCGACGCTGGAGAAGCAGGCGCAGTGGCTGCAGACCTATAACCGCTACGCCTTCACCATCGAAGGGCACGCCGACGAGCGCGGCACCCGCGAATACAACATCGCGCTCGGTGCCCGCCGTGCCCAGGCCGTGCGTTCGTTCCTGGCTTCCCGCGGCATCGATGCGAGCCGCATGCGCACCATCTCCTACGGCAAGGAGCGCCCGGTCGCAGTCTGTAACGACATCTCCTGCTGGTCGCAGAACCGCCGCGCGGTCACTGTGCTGAACGCCAGCTCTTAAGAGTTTACGCTTGGGGTGAGTTAGAGGCCGGCGTCCCTCGGGGCGCCGGTTTCGTTTTGTTGAACTTAACCACCGCCAAAACCCCTTTGTTTCAGTCACAATTCCGGCGTACTCCGTCTCTCATTGATTCCGCTGGTCGCGGAAATTTCGCCGTCAGGACAACATGTCAGCCAGACTTCGCTCGCTTTCGCTCGCCGCCGCCGCTGCCGCGGTGCTCGTCCTTGCCCCGCAGGCCCACGCCCAGGATGCCGACCTCGAATTGCGCATCCAGCGGCTGGAGAACCAGCTCCGGCAGGTCACCGGCCAGAACGAGGAACTGCAGTATCGCAACCGCCAGCTTGAAGAGCGGCTGCGCCAGCTGGGCGCCGCGCCACCGGCAGGGCCCGGTACGCCGCCGGCCGAGCCGAACGTCGTCGCAGCGCCGCCAGCCAATCCCGGCTACCGGCAGCCGCCGGCATACCCGCCGCAGGGCGGATACCAGCAGCCGCCTGCGCAGCAAGCCTATCCGCCGCAGCAGGGCGGCTACGCGCAGCCGCAGATCGCTGCGCCCGCGCCGATCATGCAGGAGCCGGCGTCACCGCCAGTTGGCAACCGTCGCCGCGGCGATGCCTTCGATCCCTCGCAGAACCCGAACGCGCCCGGCGCGCCAAAGGCGCTCGGCGGCGGCCAGATGCCGATCGGCAATAATGAAGTTGCGGTCGGCGCGCCCGGCGGCCGCGCACCGGGCGAGCCGCTCGACCTCGGCGCCACCAGCCCACGCAATCCGGGTGCGCCGCCTGCGGCGCCGGGCCAAACCGCCGCGCTGACCACGCTGCCGCCGTCGGCGACGCCGCGCGACGAGTTCGACCTCGGCATCGGCTACATGCAGCGCAAGGACTACGCGCTGGCCGAAGAGACCATGAAGAATTTTGCGCAGAAATATCCGAGCAACCCTCTGATCGCGGATTCGCAATACTGGCTCGGCGAAAGCTATTTTCAGCGCCAGCAATACCGCGACGCCGCCGAAGCCTTCCTCGGCGTGACCACCAAATACGACAGGTCGGGCAAGGCGCCCGACGCGCTGCTCCGTCTCGGCCAGTCACTGGCCGCGTTAAAGGAGAAGGAAGCGGCCTGCGCCGCCTTTGGCGAGGTGACGCGGAAATATCCGCGCGCGTCTGCCGGCGTGAAGTCGGCCGTGGACCGTGAGCAGAAGCGGGTTAAGTGCTAAGCATGGCGTGACGGGACGCCCGGTGGTCCCTCACAGCGATGGCGGTACATGCAAGGCGACGACCAATCTCCGATCTCGGCAGCGCAAGCGCGCGCGATCTTCGCGCCATGGAAGGCCTTGCCCGCGGTGGTATTGGCCGTTTCCGGCGGGCCTGACTCCGTCGCACTGCTGTGGCTTGCGGCGCGCTGGCGCAGCAAGCTCAAGCGCGGGCCCCGCCTGATTGCCGTCACCGTGGATCATGGCTTGCGGAGCGAGGCCGCGCGCGAGGCGCGCGAGGTCAAGCGGCTGGCGAAGACACTCGAGATCGAACACCGCACGCTGCGCTGGCACGGCGCAAAGCCCAAGTCCGGCGTGCCGGCGGCCGCACGCGAAGCTCGATATGAGTTGCTCGCGAAAGTCGCACGCGCCTCCGGCGCTACGCATGTCGCCACGGCGCACACGCAGGACGATCAGGCCGAGACGCTGCTGATGCGGCTGCTCCGCGGCAGCGGCATCGCCGGGCTGGCTGCGATGTCGACGGAGACGTCGCGCGATGGTGTATGGCTGGCGCGGCCTCTGCTTGAAACGTCGAAGGCGCAATTGATCGCCACCCTCAACGCGGCCGGCATCGGCTTTGCCGACGATCCCAGCAATCGCGATCCCGCCTTTACCCGGCCACGGCTGCGCGCGCTGATGCCTGCGCTTGCCGCGGAGGGGGCCGATGCCAGGACCTTGTCGCGGCTGGCATGGCGGCTGGCGCGCGCCAATGCCGCCGTCGAGGTGCTGGCTGACGGCGCCGAGCGCTATCTTATCCTGACCGACCGCGACGCTGCGCTTGGTGGCTACGATGCGCGGATGTTTGCGGGGCTCCCTGAGGAGATCCGGCTGCGGCTCTTGAAGCGGGCGATCGACCGGCAGGGCCATGAGGGCCCTGCGGAACTCGGCAAGGTCGAAGTCCTGCTCTCGGCCCTCGATCGCGCGATGAACGAGCGGCAAACCAGGCTGAAACAGACCCTCGCCGGGGCCGCGATCAGCCTCGCCAAGGGGCGAATCCACATCCATCCAGCGCCGCCGCGGCGCCGGCGGCCCGGATGAAGCGCCCGGTCTTGTTACGATCCATTGCGCCAGAGCTTAACCACCCCCGGAAAACCGCGGGGCTGACGCCATTATTTCAGCGGGAATCGGGCTAGGATGCGTTAAATAGTCCTGTCCCCTTCCCTTGGCATCAAGGGAGGCGGCACCTAAATTGTATCGCAGGCGAGCGGGGGATTTCCTCGTGGCTACCGGGGTTTACTGCCAAGGATATAAGGCCGCGATCCGCGCGACCACGAAGGAAAGTCGATGAACGCCAATCTGCGCAACTTCGCCCTCTGGGTCATCATTGTCCTGTTGCTGTTGGCGTTGTTCACGCTCTTTCAGAACCCGGGCCAGCGCGCCTCCTCGCAGGACATCTCGTTCTCCCAGCTCCTGACCGAGGTGGACCAGAACCACGTCCGCGATGTCGTGATTCAGGGCCAGGAGATTCACGGCACGTTTACCAACGGCTCGAGCTTCCAGACCTACGCGCCGAACGACCCCACGTTGGTCAAGCGCCTCTATGACGGCAAGGTCTCGATCACCGCGAAGCCGCCCGGCGACAACGTGCCGTGGTTCGTGTCGCTCTTGGTTTCGTGGCTGCCCTTCATCGCGCTGATCGGCGTCTGGATCTTCCTGTCGCGGCAGATGCAGGGCGGCGCCGGCAAGGCGATGGGCTTTGGCAAGTCGCGCGCCAAGATGCTGACCGAAGCGCATGGCCGCGTGACGTTTGAAGACGTCGCGGGCGTCGACGAAGCCAAGCAGGACCTGCAGGAGATCGTCGAGTTCCTGCGCGACCCCGGCAAGTTCCAGCGGCTCGGCGGACGGATTCCGCGCGGCGTGCTCTTGGTCGGCCCGCCCGGCACCGGCAAGACGCTGATCGCGCGTGCGGTCGCGGGCGAAGCCAACGTGCCGTTCTTCACCATTTCCGGTTCCGACTTCGTCGAGATGTTCGTCGGCGTCGGCGCCTCGCGCGTCCGCGACATGTTCGAGCAGGCCAAGAAGAATGCGCCCTGCATCATCTTCATCGACGAAATCGACGCGGTCGGCCGCCATCGCGGCGCCGGCCTCGGCGGCGGCAATGACGAGCGCGAGCAGACGCTGAACCAGTTGCTGGTCGAGATGGACGGCTTCGAAGCCAATGAAGGTGTCATCCTGATCGCGGCGACCAACCGTCCCGACGTGCTCGATCCCGCGCTGCTGCGTCCCGGCCGCTTCGACCGCCAGGTCGTGGTGCCGAATCCGGATGTCGGCGGCCGCGAACAGATCCTGAAGGTTCACGTCCGCAAGGTGCCGCTGGCGCCCGACGTCAATTTGAAGATCATCGCCCGCGGCACGCCCGGTTTCTCCGGCGCCGACCTGATGAACCTCGTCAACGAGGCTGCGCTCACCGCGGCCCGCCGCAATAAGCGCATGGTGACCCAGGCCGAGTTCGAAGAGGCCAAGGACAAGGTCATGATGGGCGCCGAGCGCAAGTCGCTGGTCATGAGCGAGGAAGAGAAGATGCTGACCGCCTATCACGAGGCCGGTCACGCCATCGTCGGCCTCAACGTGCCGGCCGGCATTCCCGTGCACAAGGCGACCATCATTCCGCGTGGCCGCGCCATGGGCATGGTGAAGTTCCTGCCCGAGGGCGACCGCTACTCGATGAAGTACAAGGAGTTCACCTCGCAGCTCGCGGTGGCCATGGGCGGCCGTGTCGCCGAGGAGATCACCTTCGGCAAGGACAACATCACGTCAGGCGCCTCCAGCGACATCCAGCAGGCGACCAAGATGGCGAAGGCCATGGTGACCCAGCTTGGCTATTCCGACGAACTCGGCACGGTGGCCTATGGCGACAACCAGGAAGAAGTGTTCCTGGGCATGTCGATGGGCCGCCAGCAGAACATCTCGGAAGCAACCGCCCAGAAGATCGACGCCGAAGTGCGGCGCCTGGTCGACGAGGGCTACGAGACCGCGCGGCGCATCCTGACCGAGAAGAAAAAGGACTTCGAGACTCTGGCGCAGGCGCTGCTCGAATACGAGACGCTGACCGGCGAGGAGATCACCGACGTCATCAACGGCAAGAAGCCGAACCGCGAGTCCGTGCTCGAGCCGACCGGGCCGCGCACCTCGGCGGTGCCGCCGGCCGGCAAGTCGCGCCCGCGTCCCGATCCGGACGCCGGCCTGGAGCCGCAGCCGCAGGCGTGATGGCCCAACGCCAATCCTGCTACGAAGCCCGGCCTTGTGCCGGGCTTTTCGTTTGGCGTCTGCGGGCACGCCGTGGCATGTTGACGCCGAGCCGGAATACCGGCCGGGCCGCCTCGTTCGAAGCGGCACAAGAATGATTGGGGAGCGAAACCGATGCGTTTGCCCGCAGGACTTTCCACGTTGAGCGCGCTGGCGCTCCTGACATTACCCGCCATCTCTTCCGCCGCCGAAATGCGCGGCGTCACCGCCACCGAGATCAGGATCGGCCAGACCATGCCCTATAGCGGTCCGGTCTCGGCATTCGGCGCGCTCGGCAAGGGCGAGGTCGGCTATTTCAAGATGGTCAACGAGCGCGGCGGCATCAACGGCCGCAAGGTCAATCTCATTTCGCTCGACGACAGCTACGCACCGCCGAAGACCGTGGAGCAGACGCGGCGGCTGGTCGAGAGCGACGAGGTGGCGCTGATCTTTTCCTCGATCGGCACCGCGCATAACACGGCGATCGCAAAATATCTGCAAAGCAAGAACGTCCCGCAGCTGTTCCTCGCCTCCGGCGCCTCGAAGTTCGCCGATATCACGCAATACCCGCAGGCCACCGTCGGCGTGCAGGCGCCGTTCCGCTACGAGGCGCGGCTCTATGCGCGCCACGCGCTGGCGAAGAATCCGAACGCGAAGTTCGCCGTGATTTCGCAGAACGACGATTTCGGCCGGGACTACCTGCTTGGACTGAAGGACGTGCTCGGCGAGAAATACGATTCCGTCGTCACCAGCGCGACCTATGAGATCACGGAGCCGACCATCGACTCCCAGATCGTCAAGCTGAAGGCATCCGGCGCCGACGTGTTCGTGATCGCGGCGACCCCGAAATTCGCGGCGCAGTCGATCCGCAAATCGTTCGAGATCGGCTGGCGGCCGCTGACGTTCCTGTCCAATGTCGCGGTGTGGATTTCCACGGTCATGGAGCCCGCCGGCGTCGAGGCCGGCACCGGCATCATCTCGACCGCCTACGTCAAGGACCCCGACGATCCCGCCTGGAAGGACGATGCCGGCGTAAAGGGCTGGCGCGAGTTCATGACCAAATACGTTCCGGACGGCGATCAGCACGACACCAACTATGTCAATGCCTACAACAGCGCGATGGCGCTGGAGGCCGTGCTGAAAGCCTGCGGCGACGATCTGTCGACCGAGAACATCCTGCGGCAGGCTTATTCGATCAAGGATCTGGAATTGCCGATGCTGCTGCCCGGCATCAAGGTCAATACGTCGCCGACCGACCATGTGCCGGTCGACCAGATGCAGTTCATGCGTTTCAACGGCAAGACCTGGGACCGGTTCGGGGAATTGCTGACGGGCAATTGAGGGACTTGTCGTCCCGGCCTGGTGCGCAATTGCGCACGGGAGCCGGGACCCATAACCCCGGAGCGTGGTAATCGGGCAAGCTGGAGTTCCAGCCTTGCAAAACAAACAACTGCAGTTATGGGTCCCGGGTCGCGCTTCGCTTGCCCGGGACGACAAACTGTCCGACTCTTAAGAAATCTTAAATGCCCTCCGGCCTATTGCTGACCCACGCGCGCTTGTTGAGCCGCGGAGGGGCATGAGCATGACCGCAGCACCCGCCTTGATGACACCGCCGGCTGACCACGCGATTCCGCCGGCGCTGGTCAACGTGTGCTTCGTGCTGTTCACGCTCAACGCGGTGTTCTTCCCGATCGCCTGGTTCTCGCATTGGTGGATCTACAATCCCGAAGGCCAAGGCATTCCGACCGACTTCATCAATGTCTGGGCCGCCGGCATGCTCGTGCGCGATGGCACGCCGGCGCTGGCCTATGACTGGGAGATCCAGAAGGAGATCGAGGTCGCGCTGCTCGGGCAGGATTTCACCGGCTATTTCGCCTGGCACTATCCGCCGCCGTTCCTGTTCGTGGCCTCGCTGCTGGCGCACTTTCCTTACGCCGCCGCTTTCATCGGCTGGATGGCAGTCAGCCTCGTGCCGTATCTCGCCGTGGTCAGGGGCATTGTCGGCCGCCCGTTCGGGCTCCTGCTCGCCTTTGCCTGTCCGATGGTGTTCAGCAATATGCTGGTTGGCCAGAACGGCTTTCTTACTGCGGCGCTGATTGGCGGCACGCTCTATCTGCTGCCGGCGCGGCCGATGCTTGCGGGCATTTGCCTCGGGCTACTCAGCTACAAGCCGCAATATGGCGTGCTGTTTCCGCTGGTGCTGATCGCCGCCGGGCATTGGCGTGCGTTCACTTCCGCCGCGGTGACGGTAATCGTGCTCGCTCTTGCATCCACGCTCGCCTTCGGCGTCGACGCCTGGAAAGCCTTCTTCCACTGGCTGCCGACGATGTCGCAGACCTTCCTCAGCGAGGGCAGGGCGCCGTGGTGGAAGCTGCAATCGCTCTACGCGATGCTGCGGCTGTTCGGCGTTACGGAGCAGCCAGCCTGGGCGGTGCATTGGGTGTTCACGGCGTCGATCGCGACGACCTTGGTGCTGATGTGGCGCAGCCGCGTGCCCTACACGTTGAAGGCCGCGGCACTTGCTGCCGGCACGCTGCTGATCACGCCGTATCTGTTCATGTACGACGTGATGGTGCTGGCGATCCCGGTTGCCTTCCTGGTCCGCATCGGATTGCGGACCGGATTCCGTCCCTATGAGCTGCCGGCTCTCGCTGTGGCCGGGGCGCTGGTCATCACATTCATCTTCACCGGCATTCCCGCGGGCCTCGGCGCCACGCTGATCGTGGCAGGCCTCGTGCTGGGCCGGGCAGGCCCCTGGTGGCGGCGGGAGCCGTCGCCTGTCGTGGCCCCGGCCGGGGCTTAAGATGGCCTGGAGCCGCCCGGCTGCCTGCTAAACGGTCATTCTGGCATCATAAAACCGTCTTGCCAGCCCGCCTGAATAGTTGTTCAGTTCTTGATGGCGGTTGGGGCTCAATCGCCCAAGAATCAGGGCGCGGCCTTGCTCCTCTGGGGCCCGGCGCGCCGCGGGACGGAAGCGCGACCATGGTCTATCGGCGGACCCATCAGGTGGTGAAGCGGCTGGCCGCACGGCGCAGCGCAATCCTTGCAGCCGCAAGGGATGCGGCGGCTGAAGGCGGCATGGCGGCGGTGCAGATCGCGCCAGTCGCGGTTCGCGCCAATGTCGCGGCCGGGACCGTCTATCGCTACTTCCCCTCGAAAGCGGATCTGATCTCGGAACTGATCGCCGAAGTCTCGCGCGATGAACTTGGCGCGATCCGCCGTGCGGCGGATGCCGCGCCCGGGCCATCCTCGGCGCTGGCCGCGGCCGTCACCACGGTTGCGGTGCATGTGCTGTCGCAGCGCAAGCTCGCCTGGGGAATCCTTGCGGAGCCCGTCGATGTCGACGTGACAGCTTCGCGCCTCGCCAGCCGCCGCGAGATTGCGGGCGAGATTGCCGGACGGATCGATGCGGCGGTGCGCGCAGGTCATCTGCCGGCGCAGGACACCGCGCTTGCCGCCACCGCGCTGCTCGGCGCGCTGCATGAATCGCTGGTCGGCCCGCTCGCGCCCGACAATCTCGACGATCCCGCCAGGATGCGCGATGCGGTGCAGACCGTGACGCTGCTGTCGCTGCGCGCAGTCGGTGTGATGGACGCGCGGGCGCGCGGCCTCGTGGTGCAGGCGGTGTTGCCGGCGAAGACGCTGGTGGGCGCTTAGGATTTACCTGGCTTCGATTTGCCTGAGTCGGATTTGCCCGAGTCGCCGTCGGGTCCGACTACGGTAGCAATGCGCAGCATGTTGGTGGTGCCGGGAATGCGCAGCGGCACGCCGGCGACGATGATCACGCGCTGGCCGGCATTGGCGAAACCGTCGCGGAACGCAATGGTGCCGGCGCGATCCACCATGTCGTCCTGGTCGTGCGCATCTTCCGCGACCACACAATGTACGCCCCAGACCAGCGCCAGCCTGCGGCCCGTCACCATCTTCGGCGTGATCGCGACCACCGGCGGCTTCGGCCGCTCGCGCGCCACGCGGATCGCGGTCGAACCGGAATCGGTCCAGCAGATGATGGCGGAAAGATCCAGCGTCTCGGCGATCTGCCGCGCGGCATCCGCGATCGCATCGCCGACAGTCGGCTCCGGCTCCATGCGCTGTGCCGACAGTACCGAACGATAGGTCGGGTCGCGCTCCACTTCCTCGCCGATGCGGTTCATGGTGGAGACGGCCTCCACCGGGAATTTGCCGGCGGCTGACTCGGCCGAGAGCATGATGGCGTCGGCGCCCTCATAGACGGCGGTGGCAACGTCGGAGACTTCAGCGCGGGTCGGCACCGGCGACTGGATCATCGATTCCAGCATTTGCGTCGCGATCACCACCGGCTTGCCGGCGCGGCGCGCCATCCGCGTCATCTGCTTTTGCAGGCTCGGCACGCGCTCAAGCGGCAATTCGACGCCGAGATCGCCGCGCGCCACCATCAGCGCGTCGGAGACCTCGAGGATGTCGGCGAGGCGGTCGATCGCCTGCGGCTTCTCGATCTTGGCCATCACGGAGGCGCGGCCGCGGATCATGCGCTTGGCTTCCTTGACGTCGTCGGCGCGCTGCACGAAGGAAAGCGCGATCCAGTCGATGCCGGTCGTGACCGCCGCCTCGAGGTCCTCGCGGTCTTTTGGCGTCATCGCCGAAACCGGCAGGTCGGTGTCGGGCAGGCTGACGCCCTTGCGGTCGCTCATCTTGCCGCCGACCACGACGCGCGTCACCGCGCGCTCGGGCGAGGTCTCCTCCGCAATCAGCTTCACCTTGCCGTCGTCGAGCAGCAGCGAATGGCCGGGACGCAGCGCTGCGAGGATCTCCGGATGCGGCAGATGCACGCGATTCTTGTCGCCGGGCGTCTTGTCGGAATCCAGCGTAAAACTCTGGCCGTTGTTGAGCTGAACCGCCCCGCCTTCGAACTGGCCGAGGCGCAGCTTCGGTCCCTGCAGGTCGACGAGGATGCCGATCGGGCGGCCGTAGCTACTCTCGACATTGCGGATGGTCTTCACCAGCTCCCGCATCTTGTCATGCGGGGTGTGGCTCATGTTGATGCGAAACACGTCGGCTCCGGCCTCGAACAGCTTGCGGATCATCGCGCTGTCGGAAGAGGCTGGGCCAAGCGTTGCGAGGATCTTGATCCGGCGCAGACGTCTCATTGTTTGCTTCCTGGGGGAGGCGGAAGCCCCGGTGTGCCCTGCGGCGGATTGGGCATTCCCGGCAGCCCCGAACCGCCCGGGCCGACCGTTCCCGGAATGCCCGGCACACGTTGCGACGGCTGCTCGTTGGCCTCCGTCAGCTGCACCGTCCAGGAACGCTGCTCGGCAGTGTCGACCTCGAAGAAGCCGGTGCGGTCGAAACCACGCGCCAGGCAGTTCTCGGTGCCCTTGATGGTGAATTCCTTGTCGCGCGAGCACATGAACGCCTGTCCCGACCACTCGCCGCCGCGATCGTAATCGAGAGCGTAGATGTAATAGAACCGCGCAACCAGATTGCCGCGCAGCAGGGTTTCACAACTGCGCGACGATACGTTCCACCACCCTTCCGTGGTCCAGCCGTCGGCATCCTTGTAGCCAAGCGCGATACCGACCCGGCTGGAGGTGTTGTTGCAGAGACGGAAATCCGCGGCGGCGGGATTGTTCCCGGCACAGGCAAGGCCGAGCCCCAGCACCAGGCTGGCGGCTATGCGATGGGGCAGGCGGGTGGGACGGGGAGAACCGCGGGAAATCATGTCGCGAAGCTATCTCAATTCATTGACGATTTCGCGTGTGAGGCCGGAACTGTCAACGCCCGGTACAGCCAAAGTGGCGGCATTTCGGCCCGTTAAGGTGAAGTTTTGCGCTGCGATGTGGCAAAATATGTGACAATTGCTATCTGAAATGGACGCATGAACGTGAAGGGA
>JAKFVP010000263.1:5010-12355 GCA_021732175.1 Bradyrhizobium sp. | reverse complement strand
ACACCAGAAGGAGCCCGTGACGAAGATTCTCGTGGCTGCCTCGCGAAAGGCGTCGTTGCCGGTGACGGCGGCGAGCGCATAGCCATTGGCGATGGCCTTGCTCCAGGCACAGAGGTCCGGCCGCACGCCGAGCGTTTCCCAGCTTCCCCGGATATCGAGGCGCAGGCCGGCGCGGACCTCGTCGATGATAAGCGCAGCGCCAGCGTCATCGCACGCCGCGCGTGCGGCGGCGGCGAATTCCGCCTCCGGCATTTCGAGATCGCGGCCCATGTCATGGCGGAACGCGGTGACGAGGATCGCGGCAAGATCGTTGCCCGCCGCATCGACGGCGGCGTGCAGGCTCGCCACATCGTTGTATTCGAAGTGAATGAGATGCGCGCGGTCCTCCGCCGTGACGCCGGCAACGCTCGGCGAGCACCAGGGCAGCGCGCCGTGATAGCTGCCGCGCGCCACCAGCACCTTGCGTTTTCCCGTACCGGCGCGCGCGATCGTCACGCAGGTCGTGGTCGCATCCGCGCCGTTCTTCTGGAGCATCGCCCAGTCGGCATGCGGCACCATGGCGACGAAATCCTCGGCAAGCTCGACCATGACTTCGCCGGGACCGTTGAGACAGTCGCCGCGATCAGCCTGCGCCCGCGCCGCCGCCTCGACCTCGGGATGGCGGTGACCGAGCAGCACCGGCCCCCAGCTGCACATGAAATCGATATATTCGCGCCCGTCGACGTCGCGCACCCGGCAGCCATCGGCGGAAGCAAAGAACTGCGGATAGCCTTCCGGCAGCCGCGCCGCGTTGAGATGCCCCCATATCCCGCCGGGCACCACAAGTCGCGCGCGCGCCCGCAGCATCGCGTCTGCCGTCTCGGTTTCGGTGAGTACCGAGGCTGGCTTGGCCATGGCGTACCTATCCTTGCGCGCTACGTTAATCTCCGGCCGGCGATCGTACACCGGCCGACAGACGGGATGCCTACTCGAGGCTGAGCTTCGGATCGCCCTTCTTCAGCCGCACGAAAGCGGTGGCCGTGTCCATGACCAGCCAGCATTTCACGATCAAGTTCTGCTTGACTGTCCAGATAGCAACCCAATCGCTCAGCGGCACGCCGTCGCTGGCTGGATAGTTTCCGTAACTGATAACGTCGTCACCCACACCGAGAAACTCGCCGAGATTTGCCGGCGCGCAGAACGGGCGAATGCCGCCCGCTCTTTGAACTTTCGTGTTCGATTCATACCATTGCTTGATGGCATCCTTCCCCTGAAAGGTGCCAAACAGGGGGCTCGCTTTTTCAATGCTGCCGCGGCCAATGATGTATATCGCGTCATCGGCAATCGACGGGAAAATCAGCTCGTACTTTCCGGTTACCCAGTATTCGGTCGCTTTCTTGATAAGCGCGACATTGGACTCTGTGCTCATTTGAAAACCTCCTTCGGCAATCGCTTCGTATGTCTAACTGCTACGAGATGAAGCGGCTCAATCCGCGCTCTTCGCCCACAACCTGCCCGGCAAGCCCGATCTTCGCGCCCGGTACGGATGCGTCAAGCCCTTGTTGCACGTCAGCGAGCGCCCGCTGACAATATTCGGCGTGGAGGCGCATTTCGAGGGACTTCGCCAGGATCGCCGCCTCCGCAAGGACGTCCTTTGCCTCGGCAAAGCGGTCCTCCCCGCGCAGCGTCATGCCAAGGAACCAAAGCGCCCACATCTCGATCCCGCGATAGCCATGCTTTCGGGCGAGGCGCAGCGCCTCGTGCTGCTGGGACAATGCAAGGCTGGTGGCGCCGCGTCGATGCTCGCACCAGCCCGAGAAGGTCAAAGCCCAGCAATGGACATGCGTTGCGCCGAGCGAGCCGTTTCGGGAATGGCTCAGGAGCTCTGCCGCGCGCTCCGTATCGCCTTTGAGTGCATACGCGAAACCCAGCCGACAGCCGATCATCGGCAGCAGCGCACTGATGTTCTTGTCCTGACACGTCTGCCAGCCGACCTGCAGCGACTCGATGGCATCATCGATGCGACCGTGGCACAGCTTCACGATCCCGTCGCCAAAATGCGCGATCCCGGCGTCATAAGGCCGGCCGGTTTCGGTGGCGATGGCACAAGCCTCCCGTGCCATGGCGTCGGCCTCGGTCATCGCCCCCAGATAGGCGTAGCTATGCGAAAGCAGGCTCAAATGAAGGACCGAATTGGTTCCCGTCATTCCGAACCTGGTGCACCGATGCTCGCCGGTCAGGCTCGGCAAATCCCCGGTCAAGAGCGATATCGCGGCGCGATAGTCGCCACTAAATTCATGGGCCTGAGCGAGGAAGTAGTTCGCCATCAACCCCTGCGCCGGATCATGGTTGCTAGTGGCGAGATCGCAGGCACGCAGACCATTTGCGACCGCCTCCTCGATGTTGCCAAGCATGTTCAGGACGTGGACCTTGGCGATACAGACGGCGCCGAGGCGCGTACGGTCCTTGATGAGGATGGCTTCCTGTTCGGCCATCGAAAGGTGCTCGTAGAGCCTGTTGTATTCTCCGGTCGCCCCCAGCGCGATTCGGAGTCTTAACCGCAATTCAATCGATGTTTCGGCGCGCGAGCTTGTTGCCGGCAAGCGCGCCAAGGCTTCCAGTGCACGCTCCAGGAACTTGATCGCCTCCTTGTAGGCGGATCTCTCAATGGCATTTGCCGCGGCCTGACGCAGATGCACGACGGCCTCTGCCCAGAGCTCGCCTTGCTCGGCATGATGGCCAAGCAGCTCCGCGACGTTTTCTTCTTTCGTTCTGTGAAGGTCGGCAAAAACCCTGAAGATTGCGGCATGAAGCGAGCGCCGATGTTCCTTCAGGAGACTTCGATAGGCGACTTCCTGGGTCAGCGCGTGATAGAATACGAATTCACTTTCGCCCGCCGGCGACGAATTGATGAGGTATTTCGCGGCGGAAAGCGAGGCCAGAGTTCGCGCCACCATTGCGCCATTCAGGCCGCTGACCCGTTCGAACAGATAAGGCGACGCATCGCCGCCGACGACGGCTGCGATCTGCAGAATCTGTTTCTCCAACCCGGACAACCGATCGATACGCGCGGCAATCACCGACTGGATCGTGTTCGGTATCCGGAAATCGAGTTGCCCGAACGGCCTTTCCTCTCCCTTGACACCCAGCGAGGACACGAGCATGCGTGTCAACTCTTCCAGAAACAGCGGATTGCCCTGCGCCTTGCCGACGATCAGGCTTCTGATCTGCATGAGGTTGGGAAAACCCTCCAGCAGATGGTCGAGAATGCCGAAAGATTCCGAATTATCCAGCGGAGGGACCGGAAGCCGCGTGTAATGTCCGGTGTCGGGTGAAAACGACGGAGACCCGGTGCGCGAGGTAACGCAGACAAGAATGCGTCTGCTGTCGATTCCGCGGCTGATGCTTTCGAGCGTGGCACGACTCTCATCGTCCATCCACTGCAGGTCTTCCAGTATGCAAAGGACAGGGCCATTGCGCGCCAGGTTGAAGATGTACTCGCTCGCCGCAATGTTGATCAGGCGCCGCCGCTCCAGCGGGTCGAGCTCGCGCCAGGCCTGATCGTTTACGGGGAGCCCCAGCATGGCCTGAAAAGCGGGAATAAGATCGACGAGCGATGGGTCGGCGGAAAGCTTTGAGACCAGGCGATCGACGGCGACTTGTTCGGGATCCTGACTTTCGATCCCCAGTTCCCGCCTGAACAGGTTGCGGAACGTGGAATAGGGATGGCTCTGCGCATAGCTCGCGCTGGCCCCGGCCAGCACCCTGTAATCGGCCATGTTCGGCGCAGCAGCGAGCTCGCGTATGAGGCGCGATTTGCCGACCCCTGCATCGCCAACCAGTTCGATCATCTGCCCCCGCCCGGCCCGCGAGGCTTCGGCGGCATTCCAAAGGACGTTCTTCTCCAGTCTGCGGCCGACGTATGGTGTCAGACCACGGTCCAGACGCGCATCCAGAGAGCCCGTCGACAACGGCAAGCTGACTTCGAACAGCTCCATCGTGTCCGACATACCCCTGATCACGTGTCTGCCGACCGACCTTACCCCGACCAACCCTCTGATGAGCTGGACCGTGGCGCTCGTGGCATAGATGGCGCCGGCCTTCGTCAGCTTCTCCACCCGGCTCGTGACATGCATCGGCATGCCGGTCACCTCGTAGGAGACGGATACGTCACGCACCATCGAACGCACCATCACGTCGCCGGAATGGAGCGCGACGCGAATGTTCAATGCGGCATCTTCAAGTTCGGAAACCCGCCGCAGCATCGCAATGGCGGCATGGCAGGCGCGATCGGCATGATCCTCGTAAGCGTGAGGCGCGCCGAACAGGGCGACGATCGCATCGCCTTCCGACCTGATGACCGTGCCGCCGAACTGATGTATGCCGTCGACCATCGCCTGAATGAGGGGACCGAGGCGATCGGACGCCTCTTCCGGATCAAGCGACTCGATCAGTTGCGTCGATTCCACGGCATCAGCGAACAGGATCGTGACGACCTTGCGCTCGCTCGGCAGTATGATGGAGTTGGGCCAGGCTCCGGCCGTCCTGATGACGGGCAAACCTTCGGGCGGCGACGCGGACTGCCCGTCTGAATCCTCGCTAGTCACCATTGCGACAACCACACCATGTTCGCGCCGTCGCACGCTAGCAGGTGCCGCCCGCCTTGTCGCGGCTGATTGGCATGTCGCTGACGTGAAACGCTACCTGCCGGCCGCTAACGTTCCTCCACCGCCTCACCGCGAGCCTTTGACGGCCTGCCAGACGACCGCGACGTCATCGTCACCGCGCTTGCGGCCGCCTCTGCCTGCATCGCAAGCGGATCAACATCTCAACCGTGATGGCCGGCCAGAAGCTCGACATCAAGGAGGTCGACGAGGGCATTTGGCTCTTCAGCTTCATGCACTATGATTTGGGTTACTTCGACCTTGAGCGGAAAACCTTGCAACCGCTCGACAACCCGTTCGGCACGAGGTGGTCACCGATGTCTTGTGGTACGATCCGTTACCGACGTTTCCGGCCGGACACCATTTGGCTGGCGGAGAGAGTGCCCGCTTAAATAGCTACCGGCAAGAGCCGGCAAGAGCCGTTAGAGCCGAGATAAGCTACTCTACTTGAACATCTTTTTCCATTATCATCTGCCGACTCGCGCCGCCAAGAACCGACATCAACCGCATTGCTAAACGGGGGTCTTGCCGGTGGCCGCGCGCGATTGAAAATTTCGGGCGATGATCATGGCACTCACGGCGCTCCAGGTTACAAAGACGGTCAAGCCAGGAAGATATGGCGACGGCCACGGCTTGTACCTGCAAGTATCGAGCTCAGGCGTAAAATCTTGGCTGCTTCGTTACGAGCGGCTCGGCCGTGAGCGCTGGATGGGGCTAGGGCCATTGCATACAGTCAGCTTGAAAGACGCGCGCGACAGGGCACAAAGAGTGCGTCGACAACTGCTGGACGGTGTTGACCCTCTGGATGCTCGGAAAGCTGAACGCGTGGCTCAGGCTTTGGAAGCGGCGCGGTCCCTGACCTTTGAACAGGCGGCGCAGCAATATTTTGATGCTCATGAGCGACAGTGGCGCAACGCGAAGCATCGACAGCAATTCCTGAACACGCTGAAGACCTACGCGCACCCAAGAATCGGCAAGCTGCCCGTCGCCGCGATCGACACCGCCTTGGTGTTGAGCTGCATCGATCCGATCTGGCAAACCAAGACCGAGACGGCAAGCCGAACGCGCGCGCGGATCGAAGCAGTTCTGGATTGGGCGACGGTGCGCGGCTTCCGGAAAGGCGACAATCCAGCTCGGTGGAAGGGGCACTTGGACAACGTGTTGCCCGCGCGCGGTCAACTTAAAAAAGCGGTCCACCACGCGGCCCTAAATTATGCCGAGCTTCCCGCCTTCATGATGGCGTTACGTGAGCGGGAGGGCGTCGCCGCCCGCGCGCTTGAAATCACAATCCTGAACGCCGCCAGGACCGGGGAAGTAATTGGTGCTACCTGGGAGGAGATCGACCTCGTTGCCAAGATTTGGACCGTGCCCGCGGACCGGATCAAAGGCGGTAAGGAGCACAAGGTTCCCTTGTCTGATCTTGCGGTCGAAATTCTGAAGGCGCTGCCCAGGGAGGATTGTAACAGTTTTGTCTTTATCGGCCCTCAGGGGCGCGGCCTGAGCAACATGGCAATGTCGAGCGTATTGGCGCGGATGAACTATACGAGCATCACCGTCCATGGCTTTCGCTCGACTTTCCGCGACTGGGCTGCAGAGCGGACCGGGCACCCGAACCATGTTGTTGAGATGGCGCTTGCCCACGTCGTTGGGAACAAGGTCGAAGCCGCCTATCGCCGTGGTGACCTGCTTGAAAAGCGTCGCCGCCTTATGGCCGAGTGGGCAACGTATTGCGTGAGCAATCTTGCTAGTCCGACCGCTGGCAATTTGCTGCAACTCCGTCGAGCATCGTAGCACCGAGAGGGGCAATGACCAACAATCGTCGCCTGACTCGTAAAGCCGTCGAAATCCTTGACCTTCTTGAGCGGATTATTTCCGCCGCGGAACATGCGGGTGAGAAGACTGTCGAGTTGAATACGATCGGCGCGCGCATCATGGTCGATCTCGCGCGTTGTGCCCCTAAACCGAATACCGGCCAACCAAAACCTCGTCGCAAAGTGCAATGGGAAGCGCTTGTATTGCGAATGGCGAACCGGCAGCGTGATAGGTCCGTCTCACAAGGTATGAACAAGGCACAAGCTCGCCGAGAGGCGGTGGCTATGATCCAGAAGAAACTGTCCCACTTGAACTTGCGAACAATTGAAGACCGTCTTTCAGCAATTCGTAGGAAGCGCTGATTCCGTAGCTACCCCCCGACTCTTTACGGAACACGCACGGGCTGACAACCGATAGACAAAGCTTTGAAGCGCCGGCAAGCGGCGTTAGCGAGGCTTTCCATGACAGCGATCCTTCACCGTATCATCCGTCAAAGTGAACTCCCGCAGGTCTGCGGGCTAAAGCGCACCCAAATCCAACAGTTGATCAAGGAGGGCGACTTCCCTGCCCCCGTCAGACTGAGCGCCCGGCGTAAAGGCTGGCTCGAAGCTGAGCTCATTGCTTGGCAACAGCAGCGCATCGCCCGCCGGCAAGATCACTAGTGCCGGTGTTCACCGCGCTGACGGAGGCGAACATGTCCAAAAAGATGAACTGGGGCAGAGCTGCCAAGGACAACAAGCCGAAGCTTTCAATTGAGCAAGAGGCCGAGCTTCTTGATGCCGACCGCGCCGGCCGCTGGCTCGCCGCCGTCGAGGGCCGTGTCAAAGGGCGGTCCACCGCCACAGCTTTGCCCAGCAAAACGCCACCGGCGAGGCGGCGGTGAGGGTAGC
>JAKFVP010000263.1:0-5000 GCA_021732175.1 Bradyrhizobium sp. | reverse complement strand
GGGTAGCCGCCCTAAGGCATTGAGGATCGGCCGCTTTCAGCTGGATGTTCCATCGGACCCCCGGCTCGGCACCCACGACCGTCAACCACTAAGCTCGAAGCCGGCTCTCTTGGCTTAGACGCCGGTGGCACGGCCGAGCGAGCGACCATCGATCTCAGCAAGAGGAATTTAGCATGGCCCGCCGACCAGGGCGAACCCGCCGAACATCGATAGACGGCCAGTTTGCTGCTCGTCAGATCGCACTGCTGGAGTCCCCGGCGTTTCGCACTCTTAGCTTATCAGCTCGGCGAGTACTTGACCGAATTGAGATCGAGCACGCCCACCACGGTGGCGTTGACAATGGTCGGTTGCCGGTCACGTACGAGGACTTCGCGGCGTACGGGATGGATCGTCACGCCATACCTCCCGCTATCCGGGAGCTCGAAGCGCTCGGCATAATTGAAGTGACGGAACGCGGTCGCGCTGGCAATGCCGAATTCCGAACGCCAAATCGATTTCGCCTCACATACCAGCTCGCAAAGGGTTTAGACCGAACTCATGAATGGAAGCGCATCCAGACGATGGAACAGGCGCAAAAAATTGCTCGGCATGCGAGGGCAGAGTCAACGTCGCGGAGAACGAAGCCAGGAACAAAAAAGCAAACTGCGGTGGGGAACAATATCAGAGTGAGTGGGGGGAATGCTCACCGAGGCCCAGTGGGCAAATCCCCCACCACTACCAACGGCAAAAATTCCACACTACTATCTATATCTCGGGGTGGGGTGAGACGAGTTGGGAGGCGGAAACGCATACGCCTCAGGTTACGACTGGACACATGAAATCAAAATCAAGTTGGAGACAGGACAACAAACAGACAGGGACTAGGAGAAAAAAATCATCTGAAGACAAAAAGGTCACCTCTCACGTCAGGCTATGGCCAAAATGCCTTTACGATGCGCACAAGTTTTTTAGGGATTTCCGTCGAAGATTCTGCGAGGCCGTTGGAGAACCTGCCGATCAACTTCTGCATTTAATGGACGCGCCGAATCGCGCTTCCAAGCGTTTGACTGCGCCAGCGACAAGCTCGTCGGGATCCTTGCCGAGCTGCCGGTAGAAGGTGGGATGATGATGGGCGTCGAGGCCGCGCTTGAATAGCCGCGTGTCGTCCGAGCGGTCATGGAAGCGCGAGGCCACGCGCAGGGCAAGCAGCCGATCACCGCGAGCGAGGGCACGCTTGATGATTTCGGTTTTGGTTTGCATGATCCTCTCCGCAGGATCACGGCTCTATTGGAACACCGCCGATCGCTCGAGCAATATCTGCTTGAGTCGCCACCGCCTGTCGTGGCCCGTGATGGGCTAAATATTTTACGCTGGGGTAGTGGCGGGCGTCACGAAATATCAAATGTGTGACCGCGACAGGCCCGACAAAAGGCGATGGGAGGCTTGACCCCATGTCCGCCATTGGGAGCTAAGCAGCCCTGCCCCAAAGCCTCAACCAGGGCTGTAATTGACCCAAAGCTGACCTAGCGCTGGGGGAGCTCGGGCCCCAATGCTGACGTGTCACGCTTGGACGGTCAGGGCAAAACGGAGTACGCTTGGCCCGGAATGAGGCACCCAACAAGTTCGAACTGGCGATCAATCTCAGGACCGCGAAGGTGCTCGGACTTGAAGTTTCGCCGAAGCTGCTTGCCTTCGCTAATGAGGTGATCGAATGAGGCGGCGGGATTTTATTGCGCTGCTGGCCGTTTCGTCGCTTGCGGTCCCGGCAAAGGCTCAGGGGCGGACGAAGCGGATCGCCCTGGTGGCAGCTTCGCTTCCGCGAGGAGAGGTACGGGCTCATCCGTACTACAAGTCGTTTATCGATGAACTGGCTCGACTTGGTTTTGTCGAGGGACAAAACCTCGTGATCGACGTGTATTCGGGAGAGGGTGAAAAGGCTGCCTATCCCATCCTGGCCGCGCGGGTGATCGCGACCGGCCCTGATGCAGTGATGACAACGGCCGGGTTGTCAATCGAATTCAAGGCTGTAACTTCTGCCATTCCGATAGTCGCGGTGGTCGCCGATCCGATCTCTGTGGGGCTGACTACGAGTCTCGCCAAACCCGATGGCAATCTCACCGGGGTTACCGTCGACGGAGGCCTGGAGATCAATGGAAAGCGGATCGGGCTGTTGATCGAATCGCGCCCGGCGATATCCCACGTCGGCTATCTCACCTCATCGCGCGCCTGGAGGAGCGGTTATAGCGGCGTGATACAGGAGATGGCGCGCCGCGCGAACGTGGCGCTGACGGGAATCGAGTTGGGCAACGTGGTCAACCAGGACGCCTATGTGGCTGCGCTCCGCCAGATCGACGGCAAGGGCATAGACGCGTTGCTTTTCTCCGATGAGCCGGATCACGTCGTACATGGCAAAGCGCTGGTCGGCCTCGTCGAGCAAACGAAGCTTCCCGCCATGTATCCTTTCCGGGACATTGTCGTCGCCGGGGGATTGATGGCGTACTCCGTCGATCTGCCCGCAGCTTATCGTTATGCCGCGGGTCAGATGGCGGAAATCCTGCACGGCGCGAAGCCGGCGGAAATACCGTTCTATCAACCGACAAAGTTCCAGTTCGTAGTCAATACGAAGGCTGCTCGGGCAATCGGCCTTGATCTACCGACGTCCTTGCTGGCCCGCGCCGACGAGGTGATCGAGTGAAATCGGCGACTTAACGATAATGGCCCTAAGCGGACCAGCACACATGATCAGACGACGACCGCTATTGGGACAACACCGAACGGGCTGAAGTTGCTGGGCTCACCAATGGTCCCCGCAAGCCGCTAAAACCGGCTCAGTGGCCCTTTTCAGGTTGGCTACCGGGAAGACCCTTGCATAAGTGCCGGTCCCAACTGCAAACGTGGCGGTAGCTTTGCCCATAGCGTAAAGATGCCAAGTGGAAGGCTCCTTCAACACCAGGTGGGTCTTGTCGATGACGAATCCCACGTCATCATTCAGCTGCGTTCCATCGTCAGTTCGGGTCATGAACTTCATTGTTGTACCCGGTGTCCAGTCAGCCCGCGTTTCTTGAAGGGCGAGGGAAATTACCTTCTCTTTCTTGTCACACATAACGATCAGTGCCCCACCGTCATCGTGCTTGTAACCGGCCGCTACGAATGGACTGCCGCTTTGCAAGGGCCACGGCCCCCAATCAGCTGCGACTGCCGGTCCTGCGCTGAGACAGATCGCGACTATCAACTGACGTTTCAGGCGGTGAATGCTCATCCTTGCGCCTCCCCAACAGCCAAAACAGCGCATTTT
Organism: Bradyrhizobium sp.; assembly: GCA_021732175.1. Taxonomy (GTDB): domain Bacteria; phylum Pseudomonadota; class Alphaproteobacteria; order Rhizobiales; family Xanthobacteraceae; genus Bradyrhizobium. The sequence continues at coordinate 1,726 of JAKFVP010000263.1, read as the reverse complement.
GTAACTTAAAAGCGGTAGTCTTAAAAGCGTCAGACTAGACTATCGGCGTCCGTGAAACGGACGCACAAAGGCCAGCTGCGGGACACACTCGCCAAGAACATGCGAAGGCTCCGCGCTAAAGCCGGGCTAACGCAGGAAGCGCTAGCCCACGAATGCGGCATCAACCGGACCTATCTAAGCAGCGTGGAGCGGTCTGAGCGAAACGTCTCAGTTGATAACATTGCCCGAATTGCGAAGGGCCTAAACGTAGAGCCTTGGAAGCTGCTCAAGGATGATTGAGAGAGCGGAGCGTTCTTTGCCAGAGAGACGTGCAGAGGCCACCACCAAGACGTGCGTCAACAAATAAAAGGTTACCTTCCACATCAGGCTAGTGCCAAAACGCTTTGACGATGCGCAGCATTTTTTTCGTCTACCTTCTTTGGGATCAATCGGACGCAGCACCGCTCAATATTCTGCAAATTAATGAGCGCGGAACCAGGACCGTATCAGTTCTTTCTTAGGAAGCGACCGCTTTGCGCGAGTGTCGATAGCTTGTGAACCCGATACCCGCGAAGCCGATCAGCAGCATCATCCACGTGGTGGGTTCGGGGACCGTGGCCACAACAAATGGCCCTGAATAGAAACGGCTCACTCCCGACCCATCCCAATTGCCTGTATTTGGATTTTGATAGGTGACTGATGCTGCAAGATAGTAGCAAGCGGGAGACGGGCAGGTATAGCCCTCTGCAATTCCGATTGCCTTGACCGGGTTCGAAATGTGGTCCGCGTTCGCGGAAATATTAAAGATGTTGACATAGTTGGTGGGCGCGCTGGCCAGCGGTGCTTCATAAGTAATCGAGGTAGGGGTGGCGAAGAAAAAAGGTGATGGCGATCCGCCCATTCCCAAATTAGAATTGTCTCCTGAAAGAGGGCCTAGCAGAGTGTACAACACCTTCGTGGAGTCGCTGATCGTGATAGACCAATCCACGAAGCTCGTGCTCGAGAGGAATCCCAAAGTTCCATCTGTACTGATTGTGCCTGTCGCTGAGTATCCCTGACTGTCAGCAAAATCAGTAAGCGTGTACGTTGTCGCGCTAGCTCCATTAGCAAAAAAGCAGAACGGCAGAAACAGAATCAGGCGACGCAACCTTGACATCAGAAGTCTCCTTCCGGGTAGGCACCGGCGCCTGAGTGCAATCTACCAGCGATCTCCACTAGCGGCCATTATTGCTTTGCCGACGAGATGCCACCCGTTGAATCATGATCACCAATGGGACGGTGGTTAATCCGGGGGTCGAGCAAACTAACCGCCAGAAATATCAATCGATTCATTATGGTCTGGCGGAGAGAGTGGGATTCGAACCCACGGTACGGTTTCCCGCACACACGCTTTCCAAGCGTGCGCCTTAAGCCACTCGGCCATCTCTCCGGAGGCCCTCTCATGACGGGGCAAGGCGGATTTGGCAAGTCAGGCCATGGGCCGGACCCAAAATTTCCCCAATTCATTGGAATTGTTGATAAATCTGGTTCGCCGCCGGGCCTCTAAGAGTGCTTTCTTGAACCGAACGCGGCGGTTCGCCGACGACTGAGCAGGCGAGAGGCAAATCAGCCAACGGACTTGAACAGGGGACAGCCATCATGACGGCGCGGGCGCTTGTGTTTTCCATTGTGATTTCCGCGGCCGCGCTTGGCGCCGCCTCCCCGGCCGAGGCGCGGAACTGCACCCGCCAGGGCAAGGATGTCACGT
>JAKFVP010000268.1 GCA_021732175.1 Bradyrhizobium sp. | reverse complement strand
ACGACGCCCGCGAGATGTCGAGCGCGCTGCGCGACCTCGGCTTCAAGGTGATCGAGGGCTACAACCTCAACAGCTCGACCATGCGCAGCAAGATCGCCGAGTTCGGCGCCGCCCTGCCCGGCGCCGGCGTGTCGCTGTTCTACTATGCCGGCCACGGCATGCAGGTATCCGGCAAGAACTATCTCGTGCCTGTCGATGCCAAGGTCGAGCGTCCGTCGGCGCTCGGCACCGAGGCGATCGAAGTCAACACCGTCATCGCCGACATGGAAGCCGAGAAGCGGATCAACCTCGTCTTCCTCGATGCCTGCCGCGACAATCCGCTGTCGCGCAATCTTGCGCGCTCGATGGGCGGCGGCACCCGCTCCTCCGCAGTCGGACAGGGCCTGGCACAGGTCAATGCCGGCATCGGCACGCTGATCACCTTTGCCACCAGCCCCGACACCATCGCGCTCGACGGGTCGGGGTCGCGCAACAGTCCGTTCACCCAGGCGATGCTGAAGTATATCCGCACGCCGGGGCTGGAAATCCGCTCCATGCTGACGCGCGTGCGCGCCGACGTGATCAAGGCGACCAACGAGCAGCAGGTGCCGTGGGATCATTCCTCCCTGACGGGCGATTTCTACTTCAAGCCGGGTTCCTGAACGTCCTTCTTGCAGTCTGGTGATTTGCCTATGCCGGCCTTCCATGGCGGCCATCGCGCCGGCTATCGCAAGGACGCAACGGAGAATGCCTGGAACCAGATGCAAAGCTGGTTCCAGGAAAAATGGCGTTCTCAGCAAGCGCCCGATCCGACTACACCAATCACGGCGGCGAAGTGCCGTCGCAATCTCAACCGAGGCGGTTGCCGCTACGCTGCGATTTGAAGACCTGTTCGATCTCCCAGAAGGCCCAGACCAAGGCCGCTCCGAGACCAATGACGACGCCAAGGAACAGCAGGGTCAGGGCCGGGGCAGAAAGCGTTGCCAGCATACCCCCCTCACACTGCAAGCCGCGTGCCGACGGAGGCACGCGAGCGTGGATTCATTTGCAGGCTATTACGACTAAAGTCGTAGGTCAGCGTGGCAAATCGGCTCAGCGTGATGGGTGGCAGATCAGATTCGACCAGCAGGAGCGCAACGCCGCTTCTTCGAACGTCATCACGCTTAGGCTAGTTGCAGACCTGGACCGGCCGCAGCACCCAGCCATAGGGGGTCGGCATGCGGCGCTGGATGACGTAGCAGCCGCCGTCGCCGTAATAGCCGCCCGTGTTGTAGACGTAATTGCCGTCGTAATCGTAGGGCGGATAGTACGTGTTGTTGTAATAGGCGTCGTCGTAATAGCCGTTTTCGTAATAGCCGTAGGGATAAGCCCCGTAGGCGAGCCCCCCGCCAACCACGGCCGCCGCCGCTACGGGGAAGCGCCGCCACGGGCGATAGCCCGGATGATAGCCGGCGCGCCAGGCGTTGCCGGCAAAGGTGCCGCCGCGAAGTCCGGGCGCGACCGCCGCGGCGCGATAGCCGCCGCCAAAGGATGCCGCGCGGAATCCGGCGCCGCCCATGCCGATCCCGGCCGCGCGGAAGCCGCCGCCGCCACCATGGAAGCCGCCACCCCTGCCGACCCGTGCGGAGGCTGCCTCCGACACAAGCATGGCCATCGCCGCAATCGCCAGCAACGCAACAATCGATTTGCGCGACATCACCGACCTCCCAGTCCCCTGCACGGCGCCTGGACGGCGCCGGCACAATCCCTGTCCAGCGAGTTTAGGATGGGATCGGCTTGGGCTGTGTGGCGATCTCGCTCACAAACGCGCGACCGCCGGCCCTTGCCGCGGCCACTCCGGCAGCGGATGCTGCAGCCGATTTTTCGTTGCGGAGCAGAGGTTAGGACGAGGACGTGCGCAAACTGATCGAATTCGACGACGACACCTTTGCGAAGCTGAAGCAGCTCGCGCGCGACCGCATGGCGACGTTTCAGGAATTGGCGGACGAGGCGTTCGCAGACCTGATGAAGAAGCACGGCATTCCGATCGATCTCAGGGATGCCCTGAAAAAAAGCGTGGCCGGCGCAGAGACGCCGGCGAAGCAAGGCAAGACTTCAAGCAAGACCGGAAAAAAGAAGTAGAAGAGACTGCTTAGCCGATCTTCTTCAGGCCCTTTTTGAATTGCGGGCCTCTGATCTGGTAGGACTTCGCGGCGCGGCCCATGGCGGCCGACTGTTCCGGCGTCAGCGTGCGGATGACGCGCGCGGGCGAGCCGATAATGAGCGCAAAGTCCGGAAATTCCTTGCCCTCGGTGATGACGGAGCCGGCGCCGACCACAGCGCCGCGGCCGATCTTGGCGCCGTTCATCACGATCGAACCCATGCCGACCAGCGAGTCATCGGCCAGCGTGCAGCCGTGCAGGATGACGTTGTGGCCAACAGTGACGTTCTTGCCCATCACGAGCGGAAAGCCGGGATCGGTGTGGCAGGTCGAATTGTCCTGCACGTTGGAGCCCTCGCCGACCTCGATCCATTCATTGTCACCGCGCAGCACCGCGCCGAACCAGACCGAGGCACCTTTCAGCAGGCGCACCTTGCCGATCACCACAGCGGTATCGGCAATGTAGAAGTTTCCGTCCTGGGGTAGATCGGGTCCCTGCCCGTCGAGCTCGTAGATCGCCATCTATGTCTCCCATTGGCGGGAGACATAAGCATAGCAATCAAAGCGTTTTCAAGCGAAGCGGGAACCGGTTCGCGTCAAGAAGACGCGTCTGCAAAGAGGTTAGGTCAGGCCAACACGCCCGCGGCGCGCAGGGTCATCAGGAAGAACGTGCCCGACATCAGGCTCCAGAAGCCCGCGATGATGGTCGCCATCATCACGAATTCGAAGCGGCGGCGCTCGACCTTCACGCCCATCAGCGTGTTGCGCATGATGATGAAGGGCGCGGCGAACACCAGGAACGGCACAGCCGCAAAGGCCCTTGGCGCGATGCCTTCATTGAGCAGACCGAAGCCGGCCGGCCGGCTTGCGAAGGCCTGGTAGCCGCTGGCGAGCGCGCCGGCAAAGGCAAAGCCGATGCAGAGCGAGAAAAAGGAATTCAGCGCCTCAGGCGACATTGACGCAACTCACTACTCAATTGACCCCGCGCCTGATGTCGCAAAATCGGTGGGCCCGCGCCACACTATCCTTAATTAAGGGTTAACACCGATAACGCGCGCGCATGGTTGCGAGCAGCGTTTCCCGCGCGATTCCATGCGGAATCGCGGCCGCGCATGGCATATTCGTCAGGTGATTCGGTACCTTCCGATAACGGCCCGAGCATGACCCTGCTGTCGACGGCCCAAAGCTTCACCCGCTTTTCGCGCGGCGGACCCCGCGCGCATCTCGTGCCGATCACCATCGGGGCCACGGTTGCGGCGGGTGCAATCGCGCTGATCGCCTATCTGTTGTGGCCGACCTGGGGAACCGATCCCGCCCGCGGGCCGGGACGGCTTCCGGTGCAGGTCGGCGGCACGCTGTTCAACGTTCCGACGGCTTCGGTCCGCCGCAAGGTGCAGCGCCACTCCGGGCCGCAGGAACGCGTCGATCTCGCCTTCACCTTCCCTGCGCTGGAGCCGCCCGAGGCGCCGAAGCATGTCAGCGCCGACACCGTGGAAGATCAGCAGCAGCAGCCGATCGATCGCATCTTCGTCTCGATCATTGCGCATCACGACTCGCTGGCGCCGGACATGCGCTACCGCACGATCTATCCGCGCTATCTCGAGCAGGGCTCGGCACAACTCGACGACGGCCTGTCCATGCGTACCTTCAAGGAAGGCTCGCCCTATGCCAGCGAGGATATGTTCGTAGCCGCCAACCCGGCGCTGGCGGCGCGATGCACACGCGATGCAGCCACGCCCGGCATGTGCCTCTCCGAGCGCCGCATCGAGGGCGCCGATCTGATCTTCCGTTTTCCGCGCAGCTGGCTTTCGCAGTGGCGCGACATCGCCAATGCGATGGAGAGGCTGACGGCGCAGATGTACGGGAAGAAGTAGTTATTGTCGCCCCGGCGAAGGCCGGGGCCCATAACCACGACCGTCAGTGGTTAGCAATGCTGTGGCCCCAGCTCGAGGCAACAAATGACATCGGTGGTTATGGGTCCAGGCCTTCGCCGGGACGACAGCCAATCACTCCACCAGGTCTTCTTCCAGGATCGCCATCTGGAACTGGAAGGAGCGGTCGTCATCCTCGTCATCGACGAACAGCACGCCGATGAACTCCTCGCCGATATAGACCTCGGCGGAATCGTCCTTCTTCGGCCGCGGCACGACGCGGATCTTGGGATTGCCGAACACGCGCTTGAGATAGGCGTCGAGCTTCCTGACTTCCTGAACGTCCACGGCAGTTCTCCAATCGGACCTTTGTTTTTCCGAGCGAGGTTTTAGGACGAGACGACGTGAACCGCCAGCCGTAATCCGGCAAAATTCAGCGGTTCAAAACATGTGGAAAATCAACGCCGGATCACAACCCGATGGCGTTGATCATCTGGTCCATGGTGCGCGACGGCTCGGCGCAGCCGGCCTCGCCCACGATTTTGGCAGGAACACCGGCGACCGTCACATTGTGCGGCACCGGCTTCACCACGACGGAGCCCGCCGCAATACGCGCGCAATGACCGACCTCGATATTGCCGAGAATCTTGGCGCCGGCGCCGATCAGCACGCCATGGCGAATCTTGGGATGGCGGTCCTCGTTCTCCTTGCCGGTACCGCCGAGGGTGACGCCGTGCAGGATCGAGACGTCGTCCTCGATCACGGCCGTCTCGCCGCAGACGAAACCGGTGGCATGGTCGAGGAAGATGCCGCGGCCGATGCGGGCGGCCGGGTTGATGTCGGTCTGGAACACCGCGGACGATCGGCTCTGCAGATAATAGGCGAAATCCTTGCGGCCCTTCTTGTAGAGCCAGTGCGCGAGACGATGGGTCTGCAGCGCGTGAAAGCCCTTGAAGTACAGCAAGGGGTCGATGAAGCGGGAAGTCGCGGGGTCGCGGTCATAGACGGCGATGAGGTCGGCGCGGAAGGCGTTGCCGATATCGGGTTCGTCGCGCAGGGCCTCGTCATAGGTCTGGCGGATCAGATCGCCGGACAGCGCGGCGTGGTCGAGGCGCTCGGCCACGCGGTGAATCACCGAATGCTCGAGCCGGTCATGATGCAGCACGGTGGAGAAAATGAACGTGGCGAGTTCGGGTTCGCGGCGAACGATGTCATCCGCTTCGGTGCGGATGCGCTCCCAGATCGGATCGAGCGTGGCCAGCTTGCCACCCTGGGGACTGACGTGATGCACGGCCATGGTCGTTCTCGCTTGTTTGGTTGACGTTTATAACACGGCTGAGGTTGCGCTGTCCCCAAGTCCCCACCCGGCCAAGTCACAGTAAATCCACCCCAAAGGCCGGATCTGGAATGCAGTTCATTCCAATTGGTTGGCTATTTTTGGAATTCAAGCGGGGTAACCCCGACTATTGGCTGATTTCGGGACTCGCCCCGTTCCGGGCAAGCTGCCCCGAAAACGGGGGGAACGCCACATCCATACGCATATTCTGCGCGCCCGCCTGGCCGAAGCCAGCCTGGTCTGGGCAGCCGCCGTCGCCATTCCGGTTTTGCTGGTCGCGCCTGCGATCTGGAATGGCTATCCGCTGCTCCAGTGGGATACCGGCGGCTATCTCGCCCGCTGGTATGAAGGATATCTGGTGCCGAGCCGGTCGACGGTGTTCGGGCTGTACCTGCATTTCGGCGAAGGCTCCTCGTTCTGGATCAATCTAGGCATCCAGGCGCTCGCCACCTTCTGGATTTTGCAACTGGTGTTGCGCGTGCTTGGCATGAGAGAACCGCTGCGGCTGCTCGGCATCGGCGTTGCGTTGGTGCTGACCACTTCCCTGCCCTGGCTCTCCAGCATGCTGCTGACAGACATCTTCATGGGCCTGTCCGTGCTCGCACTGTTCGTGATGGTGCTGCGGGGCGACAGAGTTTCCACGCTTGAGAAAGGCGCGCTGTTCGTCCTCATCGCCTTCTCCGCCTCCACCCATAGCGCCACGCTTGCGGTGCTGCTGGGATTGTGCTGCCTCGGCCTGATCGCATGGCCGCTGCTGCGCCGGCAGATTTCCGCCGCCGGCCTGTTGCAGGGATGGCTTTCGCTCGTGGCCGGCGCCGGCATGCTGCTGTCGGCCAATTTCGCCTTGTCCGGCGAGTTCGCCTGGACGCCGGGCGGCTATGGCGTCACCTTCGGCCGCATGCTGCAGGATGGCATCGTCACGCAATATCTGCGCGACCACTGTCCGCGCGAGAAATTCAAGCTCTGTCCCTATCGCAATCAATTGCCGGCAACCGCGGACCAGTTCCTGTGGGGCAACAGCATGTTCAACACGCTCGGCCGCTTCCGCGGACTGAACGACGAGATGAAGACGATTGTGCAGGGGTCGCTCGCCGAATATCCGGCCTGGCAGGCGCAGGCTGCGCTGTCCGCAACGGCAAAGCAGATGACGATGGTGCGGACCGGCGAAGGCGTCAGCGAATGGATCGGCCACACCTACGGGATCATCGAACGTTACCTCCCCGGCGAGCTGAAGCCGATGCGTGCCGCGAACCAGCAACGCTGGCGGCTGGATTTCACCGCCATCAACGCCGTCCATGTCCCGGTTGCGCTGGCCTCGCTGGTGCTGCTCGCCGCGATCCTGGCCTGGCGCTGGTGGTGGCGCGGCTTCGACGAGCTGACGCTGCTGGCAGTGAGCGTGAGCCTTGCCGTGCTCGGCAATGCCTTCGTCTGCGCCGTCATCTCCGGCCCGCACGACCGCTATGGGGCGCGGCTGGCGTGGGTCGCCACCCTCGTGGTGCTGATCGCCGCGATCAGGAGTTTTGCCGGCAACGACGAGGGCGCCGCTCACGGCCGCGTTGAAAGAAATTCCGCGACACCGTCCTTGTAGACCTTGTCGCCAACTGCGCGCATGTGATCGCGGCTGGGGATGTCGAGCACCCGCGACCCCGGGATGATCTCGCCGAGCGCGTGGGCGGAGCCTGCGATCTCATCCGTGGTACCGACCGCGATCAGTGTGGGCACGCGGATAGCAGCCGCCTCCTCGCGCGTCATCAGCCGCCGCGAGCCGCGTAGACACGCGGCCAGCGCCATGCGGTCGGACCGGGTCTGATCGGCAAAGGCACGAAAGGTGCGGCCGACGGGATCGGTGACGTCATCGAGCGACGGCGCCTCCAGCGCCTTCGCCACGTTCTCGCCGGGGCCACCACCCGTGATCATGCCGATGCCGATGCCGCCGAGAATGATCGAGCGCAGCCGCTGCGGCTCGTCCAGCGCCAGCAGCGCAGTCATGCGCGAGCCCAGCGAATAGCCCATGACGTCGGCGGTGGGGATGGCGAGATGATCCATCAGCGCAATGACGTCGCTGGCCATGATAGCGATTTCGTACTGTGCGGAATCATAGAGCTTTGCGGACTCGCCATGGCCGCGATTGTCGAGCGCGATAACGCGGCGGCCAAGCCGCTTCAGCTCGGACACCCAGCCGGGATAGGCCCAATTGACGTTCTTGGTCGAGGCAAAGCCATGCACCAGCAGGATCGGCTCGCCCTCGCCTTCGTCGAGATAGGCAATTTCGACGTCGCCGTGATGAAAGCTCGGCATCGGCAGTTCCATGCATGAAGGAAAGGAAGAAGCGGACAATGTCCGCGAAATTAGACGTTTTGAGTTGACGCGTTTTCTTTGGGCGAACCGGTATCCACCTCGCTTGAAAACGCTTTAGCCCGCGGCGGGCACGGCCGCCAGCGCGGCCTGCCGGGCCGCGGCCAGCCGTCGCGCCTTCTTGCGGCGCAGCCAGGCGAAGGTCAACCGCTCCGTGGTCGACTTGATCGAGCACAGGAACGCGAGCAGCGCCATCGCGATGCTGAACAGCCAGCTCGCAAGCGTCCACAGCCAGGTAACGCCGAGCAGCGCGCTGCGGCCGAACACCTTCAGGTAGGCGCGAGTCTTGCCGCCCTTGGCGCCGGCAAGCTGGGCGGCGCGCGCGACTTCCTTGGGATTTTCCGCGATCTTCAGCGTGTCCTGCGCCGCCTTGATACCGGCCTTCTCCCCGATGCGGCCGACATCCTTGGCAAGGCGCACCAGCACGCCGGCCTTCTCGGCACGGAATGCCGCCTTCATGGCGCTGATGGTCTCGCCCGGGCGCAGCACGGAGCCTGACGCAACCGCCTTCTGCAACACCGGCGCATCGACCACCTCGCGCGCCGAGCGGCCGGCAAATTGCACCAGCCCTTCGCTGAGGCGTCCGACCTTGCGCGTGTCCTTGACCAGCGTGAGCCCGGCGCGCAGCGGCACCGCGCCGCCGACCGAGACATAGGTCGCGGCGGTCACGGCGAGGCCCACGGTGGCGAGCCCGAGAATGAGATGATCGGTTTCCTCGCCCATGACGAGGTGTTTGCCTTCGCGGAAGGCGTCGCGGATGTCGCCCCACACGAAGAGATCGCCGGCAACCGTGCCGGAGAGGCTGGCCACATCGTCGGCATTCCCGGTGACAAGACCGGTGGCAAAGCGCTTGGCGAATTGCCCCGACGAATTGTCCTCGGCCACCGCTTCGCCCACGCGCTTCGACAGATCATCACTGAGCGCGACGTCCTTGTCCCGGGCGAGCTCGGCAAAGCTGCCGGCGAGATCGGCGTCGCCGGCGGCGAGCGCGGTCTCGATATTGTCGTGGATAAGACATGGGTTGTTCCGCAGGGCAGAATTGAGCTGCAAATCAGCCAGCGCGGCCGGGTCGTCCTGCGCCGCCAGCACGGTGAGCGCGTCGCGGGCATTCGGCCACAGCATCACCGTCACGGCGGCGCTGACCACCATGCTGAGTGCTGCCAGTCCGAGCTTTGCCCGCCTCATCGCTGAAAAACCGGTCCTTTTTCTAGCCTCTACATGGTATGCCAATTTCTTGACACAACCGCCCCGACGAAAGAAGGGCTATCCGGAGACGGCAAGATTGTGTCGAATTTAGATGAGCAAATGAGCCGTTGGGGCATCTAGGAATCATCGGTTCCCCTCAGTATGGTGCGCGGCAAAATCAGGGTAGCTGCCGCCCTTCGATTGCGTTTGCAGCATATTGCTATTTGGGGTGAACAGCTCATGGCCGACCACGTCGTTCCGCACTTCCACAACGATGCCGGCGTTCCCGTGATCGAGATCGGCTCGCAGGAATTCATGTGCGTCGGCGCCAACCCGCCCTTCGACCATCCGCATGTGTTTCTCGACCTCGGCAACGACAACGAGATCATCTGCCCGTATTGCTCGACGCTTTACCGCTTCGCCGCCGACCTGAAGGCGGGCGAGGCCCGCCCGCCCGAATGCGTGCTGAAGGACAAGGTCGCCTGATCCACCCGTGGCTGTGTCGCGCACCATCTTCGTGGCTGGTGCCGGCATCGGAGGACTGACGGCGGCGCTGTCGCTTGCGAAAAGAGGTTTTCGCGCAGTCGTGCTGGAGAAGGCCGAGAAGCTGGAGGAGACCGGCGCCGGCCTGCAACTCTCCCCCAATGCCAGCCGCATCCTGGTCGAGCTCGGCATCCAGCCCCGGCTGGCAGGACGCGCGGTAACGCCGGAATCCATCAACATCATGAGCGCGCGGGCCGGCGGCGAGATCTGCCGCCTGCCGCTCGGCGAAGCCGCCACCTTCCGCGCTGGCGCGCCCTATTGGGTGGTGCATCGCGCCGATCTGCAGGCCGCGCTTTTGGCGCAGGTGGAAGTCACGCCCGATGTCGAGCTGCGGCTCGGCTGCCAGTTCGAGGATGTGACGAAACATGCGCGCGGCCTCACCATCGTGCAGCGGCAGGGACTGACGCGGCAGCAGGATGTCGCCAACGCGCTGATCGGCGCCGACGGCATCTGGTCGTCGGTGCGGCATCATCTGTTTCCGGATGTGCAGCCGCAATTTTCCGGACTGATCGCCTGGCGCGGCACGCTGGCGGCAACCGCCCTGCCGCGCGAATACACCTCGCCCCGCGTGCAGCTCTGGATGGGGCCGAACGCGCATCTCGTCGCCTATCCGATTTCTGCCGGACGTCAGATCAATGTGGTGGCGATCGTTGCCGGCACCTGGAACAGGCCGGGCTGGAGCGCGCCGGGCGAAGCCAACGAGATCAAGCAATTCTTTGCCAGCGCACGCTGGCCCGCGACCGCGCGCATGCTGGCAAGCGCTGTGGATGAGTGGAAGCGCTGGGCGCTGTTCACCGTGCCCGAAGACGGCGAATGGCATGAGGGGCAGATCGCGCTGCTCGGCGACGCCGCGCATGCGATGCTGCCCTTTGCCGCGCAAGGTGCGGGCATGGCGATCGAGGATGGCGCGGTGCTGGCGAAATGCCTGGCCGAAGGCGGCAGCGATCCAGCGGGCGTTGCGGCGGCCTTGAAGAAATACGCGCGGCAGCGCCGCGGCCGCGTCGCCAGGATCCAGCGCCTCGCCGCGCGCCAGGGCCGCATCTATCACATGAGCGGCCCGATGGCGGCGGCGCGCGATCTCTTCATCCGCGTGATGGGCGGAAAGCGCATGCTGTCGCGCCAGGACTGGATCTACGACTGGCGGATTTCTTGAGAAGCGCTGCTCAGTACACCGTGCGGCCCGCGCGCGACGGCGGCACAGGCGCGGCCGGCGGAGGCGCGACCGGCATCGCCGCACCCGGCAGTGTGTCGCGGCAGCGATTCTTCTGCCAGGCCTGCTCGGCGAGCTTCGCCTGCCCGCGCGTGGCGATGTACTCGTTGCGATAGGCAAGCTCCGCCACGACGGCGCCGCCCGCGCCGGTCTCGGCCTTCGCCATCAAGCCCTGTAATTCGGCCGTGCGCTCGGCCAGCCGTTTGCGCTCGGGCTCGAGCTGCTTGCACTCATAGAGGTCGTATTTGGCTGGATCGGCGAAAGCCAGACTCATGCTGTCGCTCATGTCGGCACAGCCCGGCAGCGCGAGTGCGAGCGCCAGCACGGCGGCGGCACGGGCGCGCGAGCGCGGCAAGAATGGTAGCGAAACCGGCATCAGACCTTGGTAGACCGAGGGTGTTGAGATTGCCTAAAGCAGCCGGGCGTGTCGGGATTGAGGCCTTGCGAGGGCATGGCGGCCGCTTCAACCAAACTTGCGAAGCCTCCGCTAATGCATTGAACGCACTGGAAATCTATCCTCATATGGCCCAGGCCGCTACCGCTTGGTCTTTCGATCTGCCGGCACCCCATGATACGGCAGGCAACCACGCAAAAGGAGGCGCGCGATGAAAAGCTCCGTGTTGGTCCTGTCCGTCATCGTTGCGGCGCTCGCATCGGCCAGTGGACCACCGATAGGCGGGGCACATGCCGAGACGACGGCGGAGGTGCTCGCCGTCCAGGTCCGCAGCCAGGGCTTGGCCTGCAACAAGGCGCTGCAAGCCACTCGCGACACGAAGCTGTCCAAGCCCGACTATGATGTCTGGGTTCTGAAATGCGATAACGCCACCTACCGATTAGGCCGCTATCCAGACCTGCCGGCGAAGATCGAAAAGCTCAGCGATAACGACGCCAAAGGCAGCAAGAGATAGCGGATGCCAGCGGACGCACTGCGCTGATATCAACCTGCAAAGCATTTGCGGGGCAATGCCGGAAAAGCTATGGAAATCAACACGCGGACGTGGCGGAACTGGTAGACGCAAGGGACTTAAAATCCCTCGATGGCAACGTCGTGTGGGTTCGAGTCCCACCGCCCGCACCAGCCTTCGCTCGCGAGCGAGTGAAGGCTGTCGCGCCGAAGCCATCAGGCGAAGGCGGACTCGTGGCCGCGAGCTACGGCTCGGCAGGCCACGCGTAAACTCACCTCTTGATCCGCATCCTTCCCATGTAGTCGCGCTTCCCGATCGGCACGCCGCGCGAGCGGAGGATGTCGTAGGCCGTCGTGGCGTGGAAGTGGAAGTTCGGCAGCGAGAATGAGAGCACGAAGGTTTCGGCGACGAACGGAATTTTCGTGTCGCCGAACTGGAAGGCGACGTCCTTGCCTTCGAGCGCGTTCACTTCATCAGGCTTCAGCGCTTCGAGCTTGCCTTTCGCTTCCGTCACCAGCGCCTGCAGGCCGGCGTAATCGAGCGGGGGCGCCTTGCCGGGCGGGTTGAATACGCCGCTCTTCAAAGCTTCCATCGCGCCGACCGAATGATGCGCCACCGAGCGGATCTGGAAACTGAACGGCGCCATGTCCTGGAACAGGCGATGCTCGACCACCTCGCCCGGCGCAGCGCCGCATTCCTTGCAATGGGCGAGGCCCTTTTCGAGGAAGCCCGAGACGGCGCCGATCGTCTGCAGATAAGTCGGCACGCTCATGTCGTACAGCGAAATGGCCATTGTGATTTCTCCCCTGGGGCGCCCGGCACGCCCGTGTCAAAATTCGGAGCAAGCTGGTTCATGG
>JAKFVP010000265.1 GCA_021732175.1 Bradyrhizobium sp. | reverse complement strand
GATGTCCTCGAGTTGGTGCGTTATCACCTCGAGGACATCACGCTGAAGGAGGCCTGGAGCGGCCCGGCCGCGCTCGGCCTGTTCCCGCATGCGCTGGCCGACGTCGCGCGGCTGCCCGTGCGTGAGGTCATCTCCGCGCTGCATTTCAAGGCGGATCTGACGCTGGGGCTCGGGACCGTGGCGTTCGATTATCTCGCGAAATAGTAGAGGCTGTCATTCCGGGGCGTGCGAAGCACGAGCCCGGAATCCATAACCACCATCGTGAGTATGGATTCCGGGCCTGGCCCTTTGGGCCATCCCGGAATGGCGCGTGCTTGATGCAGGCTCACCGCACCAGCACATTCCTGAACTGCCAGGGATCTGACGTGTCGATGTCTTCCGGGAACAGCCCGGGCCGATCCGTCAGCGGCGTCCAGTCGGTGTAGAAACCCTTCACCGGGCCGAGATACGGCATTTGAATTTCGAGGAGCCGATCGAAATCCATCTCGTCGGCTTCGACGATTCCTTCGTTCGGGTTCTCCAGCGCCCACACCATGCCGCCGAGCACGGCTGAGGTCACCTGCAGGCCGGTGGCGTTCTGATAGGGCGCGAGTTCGCGGGTCTCTTCGATCGAGAGCTGCGAGCCGTACCAGTAGGCGTTGTTGTCATGGCCGAACAGCAGCACGCCGAGCTCGTCGATGCCGTCGACGATTTCGTTCTCATCGAGGATGTGGTGCTTCTCCTGCATCTTCCCGGCGCGGCCGAACATCTCATGCAGCGACAGCACGGCATCGTCGGCCGGATGATAGGCATAGTGGCAGGTCGGCCGGTAGATCACCTTGCCGGATGCGTCGCGCGCCGTGAAGTAATCGGCGATCGAGATCGACTCGTTGTGGGTGACGAGGAAGCCATACTGCGCGCCGCGGGTCGGGCACCAGGTGCGCACGCGCGTGTTGGCGCCGGGCTGCATCAGATAGATCGCAGCGCCGCAGCCGGCCTCGTGGGTATGCGCATTCTCGGGCATCCATTTTTCATGGGTGCCCCAGCCGAGCTCGGACGGCTGCATGCCTTCTGACAGGAAACCTTCCACCGACCAGGTGTTGACGAAGACATCCGGCTCTTTCGGCTTCTTCGAGCGCTGGGTGTCGCGTTCGGCGATGTGGATGCCCTTGACGCCGGCCTGCCGCATCAGATCAGCCCATTCGGCCTTGGTCTTCGGCTTGGGAGCATTGAGCTTCAGGTCGGCGGCGACATTGAGCAGCGCCTGCTTGACGAAAAACGAGACCATGCCGGGATTGGCGCCACAGCAGGACACGGCCGTCGTCGAGCCTTTGGGCCGCGCCTTCTTGGCGGCCAGCGTCGCCTCGCGCAGCGCATAGTTGGAGCGCGCTTCCGGGCCCTTCGACGGATCGAAATAGAAGCCGAGCCAGGGTTCGTTCACGGTGTCGATGTAGAGCGCGCCAAGCTCGTTGCAGAGCTCCATGATGTCGGTGGAGCCGGTATCGACCGAGAGATTGACGCAAAAGCCCTGGCCGCCGCCTTCTGACAGCAGCGGGGTCAGCACCTCCCGATAATTGTCCTTGGTCAGGCCCTTCTGGATGAAGCGTACATTGTGCTTCTCGCAAAGCGCCTTGCGGCCCTCGTCCTTGGGATCGAGCACCGTAATGCGCGACTTGTCGTAGTCGAGATGCCGCTCGATCAACGGCAATGTGCCTTTGCCGATGGAGCCGAAGCCGACCATGACGATGGGGCCGGTGATCTTCGCGTAGATTGGCGAGGCGGGGCTCATCAAATGTTCTCCAGGGATATCAGGTGAGGGGCGCGCTGGACGTTAGCTGCGCCGTTTGGCGGTGACTTCGATCTCGATCTTCATTTCGGGCTTGTAGAGGCCCGCGACGACCAGCAGCGTGGTGGCCGGACGTATCTCGCCGAACACCTCGCCGCAGACGGCAAAGAAGGCGTCGGCGTCGGCAATATCCACGATGTAATAGGTCGCGCGCACGATATCGGCCATCTCGAAGCCGCCCTCCTTGAGGGCTGCGGCGATGGTCTTAAAACAGTTACGTGCCTGACTTGTGACATCGCCAGGGATGACCATCGTGGCGTAGTCGTAGCCGGTGGTGCCCGCGACAAAGGCGAAATCGCCGTCGATGACGGCGCGGCTGTAGCCGGCGGTCTTCTCGAAGGGGGAGCCGGTCGAAATCAGCTTGCGTGGCATCAGAACCTCTGTCCTCAGGGCACGATCCGGAAAAAGGCTTTCGCGCGCCGTTTAAGGGCTTTTGACCGCGGCGCGCAACCCCTGCCGATCAGGGGATGCGGCGCGTCACGTCGGCGGAGGGTGGCGTGGCTCCGCCCCAGCGACGCGCGAGGATGTCCCGCGCGATCACCACCGCGAGCAGGAGCATCAAGGTGGTCGTGATGGCGCCGCGCCATCGCGGGCGCGCGCCGTCGCGCCCGATAGGGAGGGCCCGCGACATGGCAGCCTCAGGCCGCCAGCACGGCGTGCCGCGCCTTCCCGGCGCGCACAGGGCGTGCCTTCGGCGCAGGCGCCCCCTGAGCTGCAATCATGCCCCAGGCGCCGTCGAGCGCGCCGCCCTCGAATTCGAGCGCCAGCAGACGGTCGCGCTCGAACGGGCCGGGCAGCGACAGCTCGCCGGTTTTCCGGGCAGAGAAGCCGAAGCGGGCGTAGTAGGGCGCATCGCCCAGCAGGATCACCGCGCGATGGCCACGCGCCTTCGCCGCCGCGAGCGCGTGGTCCATCAGCGCGGTCCCGACCCCAAGCTTGCGGGAGGAAGCCTCCACCGCGAGCGGGCCGAGCACGAGCGCCGGGATGCCCCCGGCGCTGACGTGCCACAACCGCAGCGTCCCGACCAGGCGGCCCTGATGCACCGCCGTGAAGGCGAGGCCTTCGGCGGGCGTGCGTCCGTCACGCAGGCGCTGGCAGGTGCGCATATGGCGGTTCTCGCCAAAGCAGGCATCGAGCAGCGCTTCGCGGGCGACGACGTCCGAAGCCTTCTCCGCACGGATCGCGAACGGAGCGGCTTTCGGGGTGAGGGCGAGCTTGGTCTTGCGCAGAGCAGTCATGGCACGTCAGTCCCTGCTGCCAACGGCGCAAAGCGCGCGCCGCGGGCAGCGTTGTCAGATCAGCGAATAGAACGGGGAGGGAGCCGGCGGACCGGCTCCCGGTTAGTCAGGCCTCAAGCGAGGTGGCTTAGATGTGGTAGGTCTTCAGCGGCGGGATGCCGTTGAACGCCACCGACGAGTAGGTGGACGTATAGGCCCCGGTGCCTTCGATCAGCAGCTTGTCGCCGATCTCGAGCGTCACCGGGAGCGGATACGGCATCTTCTCGTACAGCACGTCGGCCGAGTCGCAGGTCGGGCCCGCAAGCACGCACGGCGTCATCTCCGCCCCGTCATGCGGGGTGCGGATCGCGTAGCGGATCGACTCGTCCATCGTCTCGGCGAGGCCGCCGAATTTGCCGATGTCCAGGTACACCCAGCGCACCTCGTCCTCGTCGCTCTTCTTGGA
This sequence comes from Bradyrhizobium sp., assembly GCA_021732175.1. Classification (GTDB taxonomy): domain Bacteria; phylum Pseudomonadota; class Alphaproteobacteria; order Rhizobiales; family Xanthobacteraceae; genus Bradyrhizobium. The sequence continues at coordinate 8,898 of JAKFVP010000265.1, read as the reverse complement.
GATCAGAACGACTTCGGTCTCGATGACGCCGGCATTGCCGACCATGCCGCGGCCCGGCTCGATGATCGTTTCCGGGATCTGGTTGCCGAAATGCTTGCGCAGCGCACGGAAGATCGACCGGCCGTACTGCACGACCGGAGGAACGTCCTTGAGGTACCGGGTCGGGAAGCCGCCGCCCATGTTGACCATGGTCAGGCTGATCCCGCGCTCGGCGCAGTCACGGAACACGGTCGACGCCATGGCGAGCGCCCGGTCCCACGCCTTCACCTTGCGCTGCTGCGAGCCGACATGGAAGGAGATGCCGCAGGGCTCGAGGCCCAGCCGCTTGGCGAGGTCGAGGACCTCGACCGCCATCTCCGGATCGCAGCCGAACTTGCGCGACAGCGGCCACTCGGCGCCGGCGCAGTCATAGAGGATGCGGCAGAACACGCGGGCGCCGGGGGCGGCACGCGCGATCTTCTCGACCTCGGCGGCGCAGTCCACCGCGAAGAGACGGATGCCGAGCGCGTAGGCGCGCGCGATATCGCGTTCCTTCTTGATGGTGTTGCCATAGGAGATGCGGTCCGGCGTCGCGCCTGCGGCCAGCGCCATCTCGATTTCCGCGACGGTCGCGGTATCGAAGCAGGAGCCGAGCGAGGCGAGCATGGCAAGCACTTCCGGCGCCGGGTTCGCCTTCACCGCGTAGAACACGCGGCTGTCGGGCAAAGCCTTCGCGAAGGTCTGGTAGTTGTCGCGCACGACGTCGAGGTCGACCACGAGGCACGGCTCGGTGTCGAGGCCATCCTTGCGGCGGTTGCGCAGGAATTCCTGGATGCGTTCAGTCATTGCACTCTCCCAAACGGCCCTAGCGACAGGGCCGGTAGCAAGGGTTCTCGGTCGTGAGTTTGCTGGCGTTGTCGCACGATGGAGACGCGACTAGGCCTTGAACTCGAAACCGAACTTTTGCTGCCGTCGATTGGTTGGGAGAGTTTCCCGCCCGCTCTGCTGGCAATGAAGGACAAGCCTTTTCAGTAGCCCGCGCCGGCGTTGGAATGCCGGTAGAGACCAAAAAAGCCCGATCCGTCGTTGCTTTAAGTCGCGTCCCCCGTTGAGAGCGGGGTGCGCCGGTTCGCCTCCGGCTGCCAGTCACGGTTGCAACGAGTGGTGAGACCTTCAACGGCATCCCTGGAGAGAGATGCTGGCCGCTTGTTAGACGACCCTCGGTTCTTCCACCCTTTGGCGGCTGTCCGGCCTCTTGTCCGGATACCTACCGACTGACACACGACCACAGGCACGTGCGAAATTGGGCAAGTGTGCAAATAAGACGTTTGAGTCCGCTTCGCAACATTTTTTTTAGGCTGAGGGGAAATTTCCCTAACACGAGCTTTCAATCTCGCGCGCACAGCGCGCGAAAATGAACGTCTGTTAAGATTTCAGCGCGATCGCGCGAGACGATGTGAGAGTCGGCGAAGAAAAGTTGTGCCTGCAGCACAGGCGTTTCTTGAATCGCGCGGGCTCGGCCGCGCGATCATGCGGCTCAGCCGCGGCGCGTAAACGGCTCGATGCGCTGCGCGGCGCGGACGAACGCCACCATGATGAGGACGCCGAGGCCGAATAGCACGGCCTGCAGGATGTGGGCGGCCATATCGTCGAGCCCGAAGAGAATCGCCAGCGCCCAGCCGCCGGCAAAGGCGGCGCCGAACACCTCGGCGCCGATCAGGATCGCGGCGGAGATGACGGTGATGACGCTCGGCCAGACGATCTGGCGGGAGGCGGTCGAGGGGGCTTGCGTGCTCATCAGATGTTCCTCTTTGCGGGCCGCAATCTCTCCGAAAAGGCTGCTTCTTACAAGCGCAAAAGGCGCAAAAATGCCGCATCGCGTGATATAGATTCCCCCGAAATTTGCGGCGAAAAACGGGATTTTGCGATGTCGGAAACTGTATCGAAAACGGCCCCCTCTATTGCGGAGGAGAACCCGCTGCTGCGGCCCTGGCAGACCCCGCTGGAGACCCCTCCGTTCGATGCGATCAGGCCGGAGCATTTCCTGCCCGCCTTCGAGCGGGCCTTCGCCGACCACACGGCCGAGGTCGACGCCATCACCCACGATCCGGCGACGCCCGACTTCGCCAACACCATCACGGCGCTGGAGCGCTCCGGAAAACTACTGAGCAAGGTCTCGGCGGTCTTCTACGACCTCGTCTCGGCCCACTCCAATCCGGCGATTCTGGAGATCGACAAGGAAGTCTCGCCCCGGATGGCGCGGCACTGGAATCCGATCATGATGAACGCCGTGCTGTTCGGGCGAATCGCCCAGCTGCACGAGAACCGCAAGTCGCTGGGCCTGACCGGCGAGCAGCTGCGTCTGCTGGAGCGCACCTATACCCGCTTCCACCGCTCCGGCGCCGGCCTCGATGAGGCCGCCAAGAAGCGGATGGCCGAGATCAACGAGCGGCTCGCCCATCTCGGCACCGGCTTCAGCCACCACCTCCTTGCCGACGAGCAGGAGTGGTTCATGGAGCTCGGCGAAGACGATCGCGCCGGCCTGTCCGACAGCTTCATCGCCTCCGCCAAGGCCGCCGCTGAAGAGCGCGGAATGCCTGGCAAGGCGATCGTGACGCTGTCGCGCTCCTCGGTCGAGCCGTTCCTGAAGAGTTCCGCCCGCCGCGACCTGCGCGAGAAGGTGTTCCGGGCCTTCACCGCCCGCGGTGACAATGGCAACGCCAACGACAACAACACGACCATCGTCGAGATCCTGGCGCTGCGCGAGGAGAGCGCACGCATCCTCGGCTACCCGACCTACGCGGCCTACCGTCTTGAGGACTCCATGGCCAAGACGCCGGATGCCGTGCGGGGCCTGCTGGAGCGGGTCTGGAAGCCGGCCCGGGCGCGGGCACTGGCCGACCGCGACGCGCTGCAGGCGCTGATCGCGGAGGAGGGCGGCAATTTCGCGCTCGCCCCCTGGGACTGGCGCTACTACGCTGAGAAGCTGCGGCAGGCCAAGGCCAACTTCGACGACGCCGCCATCAAGCCGTATCTCGTGCTCGACCACATGATCGAGGCCGCCTTCGACTGCGCCACCCGCCTGTTCGGCGTCACCTTCACCGAGCGCAGGGATATCCCGGTCTGGCACCCTGACGTGCGGGTGTGGGAGGTCCGGGATCGCGAGGGCCGCCACAAGGCGCTGTTCTATGGCGACTACTTCGCGCGCCCCTCCAAGCGTTCGGGCGCCTGGATGACCTCGCTGCGCGACCAGCAGAAGCTCGACGGCGCCATCGCCCCGCTGGTCATCAATGTCTGCAACTTCGCCAAGGGCTCAGGCGGCGCGCCCGCGCTGCTCTCGCCGGACGATGCCCGCACACTCTTTCACGAGTTCGGCCACGGCCTGCACGGCATGCTGTCTGACGTGACTTACCCGTCGCTGTCGGGCACGTCTGTTTTCACCGACTTCGTCGAACTGCCCTCGCAGCTCTACGAGCATTGGCAGGAGCGGCCCGAGGTGCTGCAGCGCTTTGCCAAGCATTACCAGACCGGCGAGCCGCTGCCGGAGGATCTGCTGAAGCGCTTCCTTGCCGCGCGCAAGTTCGGCCAGAGCTTTGCCACCGTCGAGTTCGTTTCCTCGGCGCTGATCGACCTCGAGTTCCACACCCAGCCGGCGTCGGCCAGCCGCGACGTGCGCGCCTTCGAGCAGGCGGAACTGGAGAAGATCGGCATGCCCGCGGAGATCGTGCTGCGGCACCGGCCGACCCAGTTTGGCCACATCTTCTCCGGCGATCACTATGCCTCGGGCTATTACAGCTACATGTGGTCGGAGGTGATGGACGCCGATGCCTTCGGCGCCTTCGAGGAGGCGGGCGACATCTTCGATCCTGCCACTGCGAAGCGCTTGCATGACGATATTTATTCCTCCGGAGGCTCGCGCGATCCGGAGGAAGCCTATATTGCCTTCCGTGGCCGCGAGCCGGAGCCCGATGCGCTGCTCCGCCGGCGAGGCCTTCTGGAACCCGAGGCGGCGTGATTTGAAAACGATGATCAATCGATGGGTGGCGCGGCTCGCTCTCGCGAGCGGAATCGTGCTTGGCGCCACCGCGGCGCAGGCCCATCCGCATGTCTGGGTCACGTCATCAAGCGAACTGGTCTATGCCGCCGACGGCTCGATCACCGGCGTGCGCCACGCATGGACCTTCGACGACATGTTCACGACCTATGCGCTGCAGGGCATCGAGACCAAGACCAAGGGCGTCTACAGCCGCGAGCAGCTCGCGCCGCTGGCCAAGGACAATGTCGAGAACCTGAAGGAGTTCGGCTTCTTCACCTTCGCCAAGGCCGACGGCAAGAAGCAGAAGTTCGAGGAGCCCGTCGACTATTTCCTCGAATACAAGGATGAGGCGTTGACGCTCCACTTCACATTGCCGCTGAAGGCGCCGGTGAAGGCCAAACAGCTCGCGCTCGATATCTTCGATCCCGCCTTCTTTATCGATTTCAAGTTCGAGGAGAAGGACCCGATCAAGCTGGTCGGCGCGCCCGAGGGTTGTCAGTTGAAGGTGCAGCGGCCGGGCGAAGCCGATGCGAAGAAGCTGACCGAGGAAATGATCGCCAGCGGCGACCAATCCAATTACGGCGCGATCTACGCCAACAAGATCCTCGTGACCTGCCCGTGAGCGCGCCAGTTCGCCTCGCGCGCCACCTCGCGGTCTTCGCCATCGCGCTGACAGCCTTGATGGCCGTCGATGGCCTGGTGCATGCCGTGCTGGCGCAAAATCCGTTCGGGGGTCCGCGTCCCGGTCAAGCGGCGCAGCCGCAGGTCGGCGGCATCGTCGGCTGGCTGCTGGCAAAGCAGTCCGAGTTCTACCGCGAAATGTCGGCCACCATCCGCGCCGCCAAGTCCGACGGCACGGCGGTATGGACGCTGCTCGGCATCTCCTTTGCTTACGGGATCTTCCACGCCGCCGGCCCCGGCCACGGCAAGGCGGTGATCTCCTCCTATCTCGTCGCCAACCAGGAGACCGCCTGGCGCGGCATCGTGCTGTCGTTCGTCTCGGCATTGCTGCAGGCGCTGGTCGCCGTGGTGCTGGTCGGCATCGGCACCTGGCTGCTCAATGCCACCGCGCAGACCATGTGCGGGGCGGAGAAGGCGATCGAGATCGCCAGCTACGGCCTGATCGCGCTGTTCGGCGCCCGGCTGGTCTGGACCAAGGGCGGCGGCTTCATGCGCGCGTTGCAGGCGCCGCGCGCCGAACCGGCACTGGCCACGGTGCATCATCATCATGACCACGGTCATCACCACGACCACGGCCATCATCATGGCCACGATCACCACCATCACGACCCTGACCACGTCCACGACGAGCATTGCGGCCATTCCCACGGGCCGACGCCGGATCAACTCGCCGGTCCCGGCGGCTGGCGGCGCGGGCTCGGCGCCATTGTCGCGGTGGGCCTGCGGCCCTGCTCGGGCGCGATCCTGGTGCTGGTGTTCTCGCTGGCGCAGGGACTGTTCTGGGCGGGCGTGGTCGCGACTTTCGTCATGGGGCTCGGCACCGCCATCACGGTGGCGACGATCGCCGTCGTCGCCGTCTCCGCCAAGGATCTGGCGCGGCGCCTTTCTGCGGGGCGCGAAGGGGGCGGCGCACTGATCATGCGCGGCATCGAATTCGGCGCCGCCGGCCTCGTGCTGTTGTTCGGGCTTGGCCTGTTGTTCGGCTATCTCGCCGCCGAACGCGCGACGTGTCTATAATATCGCGTTCTTAATCCCGGCGGCGCTCGCTGCTCGCCGGAGACCTGGAAGCGATGCCATGTCACGAGAGTAGTTCTGGTTTCTTCATCCATTTCGGGTACGGTATTCCGAAGCCGACATGCAAGGCGTGGTGCACAACTCGAACTATCTGATGTATTTCGACACGGCCACTACCGAATATTTCCGCGCGCTGGGCTACGATCAGAATGCCGACGCCAGAAAGACCGGCATCGATTTCCACGTCGTCAAATCGGTCGTTGAATACAAGGCGCCGGTGCGGTTCGATCAGGAAATCGAAGTCGGCGCGCGGGTGGCCCGGATCGGGAATTCCAGCCTCGTCATTGAGTTCGCCATCTTTCCGAAGGGCGGCGACGACACGCTTGTGACCGGAGAGTTCGTATGGGTCTACACCGACCAGACAACCCATCGTCCGGTGCCGATATCCGAATCGATCCGGGGCTTCATTTCCGCGCGCGAGACCCATCTGACCTGAAGGTTTTACGCCGGCAGCCAATGCCGGATCGCCGGCATGAAGAAGATCGCGATGTTGATGGCAAAGCCGATGCTCCACAGGATGGAGCGCAGGGTCGGGCGGTTGCCCAGATAAGTGAAGACGTAGGCAATCCGCACGATCAGGAACAGCACGGCGAGCTCGTCGATCAGCCGTTGCGGGCCGAGGCGGAATTCGGCGAGCAGCACCGCCACCGCAAAGAACGGAAACGCCTCGATGCCGTTCTGGTGGGCGCCGAGCGCCCGGGTGCGGATCGGATCGCCGTAGAAATCGGGATCGCGCGGCCGGGCGTTGTTGAAGCTGCGGCCGCCGGCCCATTTGGCGCCGAGGATCGTCAGCAGATACAGCAGCAGCGTTCCGAAAACGCACCATTCGGCGATCGTCATGGTTCCCCCGACGCGCGGCAATCTGACGACGATAGCCAAGCCCTCCTTGTCTTGACAAGCTTGGCGCAACGCGCAAAACCAAGGCCATGAGCGTCGTTGTACCCCTTGGAAATGCCAGTGCGGCGCCGGCGGCAAGGCCCGAGCGGGTCGGCGTGCTGCTGGTCAATCTCGGCACGCCCGACGCCTGCGACGCCAGGAGCGTCCGCGTTTATCTGAAGGAATTCCTGTCCGACCCCCGCGTCATCGAGGACCAGGGGCTGGTCTGGAAGGCGATCCTCAACGGCATCATCTTGCGGGTGCGGCCGGCGCGGAAGGCGCTCGATTACAAGAAGATCTGGAATTTCGAGAAGAACGAGTCGCCGCTGAAGACCATCACGCGCTCGCAGGCCGAGAAGCTCGCCGCAGATATCGCCGACCACAGGCATGTCGTGGTCGACTGGGCGATGCGCTACGGCAATCCATCGATCCGCGCCCGCATCGATGCGCTGGCCGCGCAAGGCTGCAGCCGCCTGCTGGTGGTGCCGCTCTATCCGCAATATTCCGCGGCGACCTCCGCGACCGTCTGCGACGAGGTGTTTCGCGTGCTCGCCGACATGCGCGCGCAGCCGATCCTGCGGGTGAGCCCGCCCTATTACGACGACCCGGATTACATCGAAGCGCTCGCCGTATCCATCAATACGCATCTGGCGGCGCTGCCGTTCCAGCCCGAGTTGATCGTCGCCTCCTTTCACGGCATGCCGCAGAAATATGTCGATGCCGGCGATCCCTATCGCGAGCAGTGTGTTGCGACCACCGACGCGCTGCGCAGGCGGCTCGGGCTCGATGCGTCAAAACTGCTGCTCACCTTCCAGTCGCGCTTCGGCAATGACGAGTGGCTGCAGCCCTACACCGACAAGACCATCGAGGAGCTGGCGAAGAAAGGCGTCAAGCGCCTCGCCGTGGTCACGCCCGGCTTTTCCGCCGACTGCCTGGAGACGCTGGAGGAGATCGCGCAGGAGAATGCCGAGATCTTCCGCCACAATGGCGGCGAGCAATTTTCTGCTATCCCCTGCCTGAACGACAGCGACGCCGGCATGGACGTGATCCGTCAGCTCGTGCTGCGCGAGCTTCAGGGCTGGATTTGATGCATCTGCATCCAGTGACCCCGCCGCTTGCGAATTAACGTTTTACACGCCGAGTTGAGACCGCTGTTTTCCCCAAGCGGAATGAGCATTTGGTAACCGTTCACGGTCGGTACATCTGGCAAGTCCGCGGGCGCTCCCATACCTATTCCACCGACAAGGGCCGGCTGAACCGGCACTGCCGGTCGGCAGACAAAAAGGCAACGCTTTCGTGCACAACGAATGACGGGGAAATGGTGCGGGCGTCTTCCGCCCCGCGTTGGAGGATTTATGAGCGGTTTCGAAATTTTCGTCATTGCACTTGCGCTTCTCGTCATCGTCACCCTGTTCGCCGGCGTCAAGACGGTGCCGCAAGGGTACGACTGGACCATCGAGCGGTTCGGCAAATACACCCGCACGCTCTCGCCCGGCCTCAATCTGATCACGCCCTATTTCGACCGGGTCGGTCGCAAGATGAACATGATGGAGCAGGTGATCTCGATCCCCGAGCAGGAAGTGATCACCAAGGACAACGCCACCGTGACGGTGGACGGCGTCGCCTTCTTCCAGGTGTTCGATGCCGCGAAGGCGAGCTACGAGGTCGCCAACCTCGAGCAGGCGATCATCGTGCTGACCATGACCAACATCCGTTCGGTGATGGGTTCGATGGATCTCGACCAGGTGCTGTCGCATCGCGACGAGATCAACGAGCGCCTGCTGCGCGTGGTCGACGCCGCGGTCTCGCCCTGGGGCCTGAAGGTCAACCGCATCGAGATCAAGGATATCGTGCCGCCGGCCGACCTCGTGGAAGCGATGGGACGGCAGATGAAGGCCGAGCGCGTCAAGCGCGCCGACATTCTGCAGGCGGAAGGCCAGCGCCAGTCGGAAATCCTGCGCGCGGAAGGCGCCAAGCAGGGCCAGATCCTGCAGGCCGAGGGCCGCCGCGAAGCCGCCTTCCGCGACGCCGAGGCGCGCGAGCGTCTCGCCGAAGCCGAGGCGAGGGCGACGCAGATGGTCAGCGAGGCCATCGGCAAGGGTGACGTCGCTGCGCTGAACTATTTCATCGCCGACAAGTACATCAAGGCGTTCGGCCAGTTTGCGGAGTCGCCGAATCAGAAGGTTTTGATGCTGCCGGTCGAGGCCATGAGCATCCTCGGCTCGCTCGCCGGCATCGGCGAGATCGCAAAG
>JAKFVP010000267.1 GCA_021732175.1 Bradyrhizobium sp. | reverse complement strand
CCGGGATGTCTCGGCTGTACCTGTAGTGTTTTGCCCGAGCGCTTCGGCGCACGGGATGCCCGTGTGCTCCCGCGCACGGGATCTACGGGCGCAGTCGGCGCCCGGCCTTCCCTGCGCCCTCTGTTCAAGAGAGGGCCAACGAATTCCGAAGCTCAGGCGAAAATCGCGCCGTGAGAACGAGGGCGCGTGTCTCATCCTCGTCATTGCGAGGAGCGCAGCGACGACCCGTCTACGCTTGCTGCGCAAGCTGGGAGTCCGCCGAAGCTCGGAGAGCGTAGGCGGAAGCAATCCAGCTTCCTTCACTGCAAGAAAGCTGGATTGCTTCGCTTCACTCGCAATGACGGTGTCTCAATTGTCATCGCCCAGCCTGTACGCAATTGCGCACAACGCGGGTGATGACAAGTGGAGGATGCGGACGGCTCACAATGACGACGGCGAGACCGAAGCCTCACACGTCCAGCAGATCGTCGCTGGCAAACTCGGCCTTGTCGGAAATGAACGCGAATCTCGCTTCGGCCTTGGTGCCCATCAGCCGCTCGACGGAATCGGCGGTGCCCTCGCGGTCGTCGGCGAGCAGCTTCACGCGAAGCATCGTGCGCTTCGCCGGGTCCATCGTGGTTTCCTTCAGTTGCGCCGGCATCATCTCGCCGAGGCCTTTGAAGCGGCTGACTTCGACCTTGGCGTTGGCGTTGAACTCGCTCTTCATCAGCGCGTCCTTGTGCGCGTCGTCGCGGGCATAGACCGACTTGCTGCCATGGGTCAGCTTGTAGAGCGGCGGCACCGCCAGATAGAGATGACCTTCGTCGATCAGCTTCGGCATCTGCCGGTAGAAGAAGGTGATCAGGAGCGAAGCGATGTGGGCGCCGTCGACGTCGGCGTCGGTCATGATGATGATGCGCGAGTAGCGCAGGTCTTCCTGGCGATAATGCACGCCTGTGCCGCAGCCGATCGCCTGGATCAGGTCGGCCAACTGCGCATTCGCGGTGAGCTTGTCCTTGGTGGCGGAGGCGACGTTGAGGATCTTGCCGCGCAGCGGCAGGATGGCCTGCGTCTTGCGGTCGCGCGCCTGCTTGGCGCTGCCGCCGGCCGAGTCGCCCTCGACGATGAAGAGCTCGGAGCCTTCCTGGGCGCTGTTGGTGCAGTCGGCGAGCTTGCCCGGAAGGCGCAGCTTCTTCACCGCGGTCTTGCGCGAGATTTCCTTCTCGGCGCGGCGGCGCAGCCGCTCCTCGGCGCGCTCGGCGACGAAGTCGAGCAGCTTGTTGGCCTGCAGGGGATTGCCGGACAGCCAGTGATCGAACGGGTCCTTGATGGCCTGCTCGACGATGCGCTGCGCTTCGGCGGTAGCAAGGCGGTCCTTGGTCTGACCCTGGAATTCCGGCTCGCGCACGAACACGCTGAGCATGCAGGCCGCGCCCACCATCACGTCTTCGGAGGTGATGGAGGCGGCGCGCTTGCCCTGGCCGACGCGTTCGGCATGGTCCTTCAGGCCGCGCAGCAGCGCGCTGCGCATGCCGGACTCATGCGTGCCGCCGTCGGGCGTCGGCACGGTGTTGGTGTAGGACGACAGAAAGCCGTCGGCATCCGCAGTCCAGGCCACCGCCCATTCGCAGGCGCCATGCGCGCCGTTGCGCCCGGACTTGCCGGAGAAGATGTCGGGGTGCACCAGCGTGTCGGCATGAATGGCGGCCGCGAGATAATCCTTCAGGCCGCCCGGGAAATGGAATTTGTCCTCGGCGGGGACTTCCTCGACGCCCTTGAGCAGCTCCGGCGCGCACTTCCAGCGGATTTCGACGCCGCCGAACAGATAGGCCTTGGAGCGCGCCATCTTGAACAGGCGCTGCGGCTTGAAGGCGGCTTTCGCGCCGAAGATGTCGGTGTCCGGCTTGAAGCGGATGCGCGTGCCGCGGCGGTTGTTGATCTTGCCGAGGTCCTCGAGCTTGCCCTTGGGATGGCCGCGCTCGAAGTTCATGCGATAGAGCTTCTGGCTGCGCGCGACCTCGACCTCGAGACGCGAGGACAGCGCATTCACCACGGAGACGCCGACGCCGTGCAGGCCGCCCGAGGTCTCGTAGACCTTGGAATCGAACTTGCCGCCGGAATGCAGCGTGCACATGATGACTTCGAGCGCCGACTTCTTCGGGAATTTGGGATGGGGATCGACGGGAATGCCGCGGCCGTTGTCGGTCACGGTCAGGAAGCCGTCGGCGGTGAGCTCCACCTCGATGAAGTCGGCATGCCCGGCGAGCGCCTCGTCCATGGAGTTGTCGATGACTTCGGCGAACAGGTGATGCAGCGCCTTTTCGTCGGTGCCGCCGATATACATGCCCGGCCGGCGCCGTACCGGCTCCAGGCCCTCGAGCACCTCGATGTCGCGTGCCGTGTAACCTGCTTCGGCACCGCCGCCGCGGGCGGCGACCTTCAACTCGGCCTTCGCGTTCCCCTTGGCCTTGCCCTCGGGGGCGCCAAACAGGTCGTTGTCCTTGGCTTTCGCCGCTGATTTCAATGATTTAGACATGGTTCTTCATATGATGCGCGCGGTTCGTACCGCGAATCGGTTGCTCTGACTATGCCATGCTTGGGCTTAAAACGTGACGACCGGCGCCAGTTGGGGATGGTTCAACCGGTCACGGGAACAGCCGGGCATTGTGACTTGAAGTCCGGTAAGGCACTGGCTTACCAAGGGAACCCAAGGGGCCTGAGGACATTTCGACAAGATGGAAGATTTCGCGCACTCGCTGGCCAATTTTGTGCGCGAGCATCAGCACTGGGCTGCCCCGATCGTGCTGGTGCTGGCGTTTGGCGAGTCGCTCGCCTTCATTTCGCTGCTGGTTCCAGCCTGGGGCGCGCTGGTCGCGATCGGTGCGCTGATCGGCGTTTCCGGCATCAGTTTCTGGCCGGTGTGGCTCGCCGGCGGCCTTGGCGCGGCACTCGGCGACTGGCTCTCCTACTGGTTCGGCTACAAGTACAAGCACCAGGTCGCGCAGCTCTGGCCCCTGTCGAAATACCCGGAAATCCTGCCGCGGGGCGAGGCCTTCGTGCGCGACTGGGGCGTGCCCAGCATCTTCATCGGCCGCTTCTTCGGACCGCTGCGCGCCTCGGTGCCGCTCGCCGCCGGCATTTTCGAGATGCCGTACTGGTCGTTCCAGATCGCCAATTTCGTCTCGGCGCTGCTGTGGTCGGCGGTGCTGCTGCTGTTCGGCGACGTGATGGCGCTGCTCATGCAGTGGCTCTGGCGTTCGGTGTAAGGCGGAGCGCTGACTTAACCGTTGATGGAGGCCGCGCCGGAAACGGGGCGGCCTTTCCGCATTTTGCCTTGACCGAAGGGGGAGGTGGCCCTATGACCCGCGCCCATGACCAACGGTCCGACCATCGCCATCGCTCGCCGCCGCCGCGCCACCGCGGTATGGGCGGACGCTCGCGTCTGAGATCGTCGCCCCTGCCGCCGGATCCTTCCCGCGGCTTTCCTCCTTGTAAAAAACGCGGTTTGATCTGGCGGCTCCTTCGTCGAAAGCAGGAGTTTTGAGATGTATACGCCGCCCATGTTCAAGCCCGATCGGTCCGCGAGCCTCGCGTTCGCGGAAACGCGCGGATTCGGCACGGCCTGTGCGTGGGACGGCAAGCGCCCGATCGCATCATCCGTGCCGTTTTACCTCAGCTATGCCGACGACGGCACGCCGACGGCGCTGTTCCACGTGGCGCGAAACAATGCGCTGATCAAGGCGGCGGATGGCGTGACGCCCTGGGTGCTCGCAGTTCTCGGCGCGGATGCTTATGTCACACCGGACTGGTACGTTTCGGCGGACCAGGTGCCGACCTGGCTCTATCAGGCCGTGCATCTGACCGGTCCGGTGCGGACGCTGAGCGTGGACGAGTTGGTTGTTCAGATCGACACATTGAGCGCCAAGTTCGAGAACCGGATGCTGCCGAAGAAGCCGTGGACCTCGGCCAAGATGACGGCCTCGCGGCTGGAAGCGCTGAAGAAAGGTATTGTGGGGCTTGCCATGCAGGTTGAGGACGTCGAAGGCAGCTTCAAGCTGAACCAGCAGAAGTCCGAGGCCGACTATGCCGCGGTCGCCAACGGGCTTGCGGCGCTGGCCGACCATGACTCGCAAATCATTGCGCGGCTGATGCGCGAGACGCGGCCGCAAGCCTTTGCCGCCACAACCAATGAAACTGCTTCGCTCGAAGGGAGCATGTGATGAGCCTGTCCGAAACCCACCAGAAGACCGCCGGCGCGGTTAAAAAGCCCACCGTGTTCGTTGACGGCGGCTCCGGCACCACGGGCCTCGGCATCGCCGAGCGGCTGCGGCTGCAGAACGACATCGCCGTGAAGACCATCGCCGACGACAAGCGCAAGGATCCGGCGGCCAAGAAGGCGCTGATGGAGGAGGTCGACCTCGTCATCCTCTGTCTGCCCGACGATGCCGCGAAGGAAACCGTGGCGCTGATCGACAGCATGGGCCCCAAGGGTCCGCGGGTGCTCGATGCTTCCACGGCGCACCGGGTCGCGCCCGACTGGGCTTATGGCTTTCCGGAGCTTGCGCCAGACCAGGCCGACAAGATTCGCAATGCGAAGAAGGTCTCCAACCCCGGCTGCTATCCGACCGGCGCGGTCGCCCTCCTGCGGCCTCTGGTCGATGCGGGCCTGTTGCCCGCGGATTATCCCGTCACCATCAACGCGGTGAGCGGTTATTCCGGCGGCGGCAAGTCGATGATCGAAAGTTTCGAGAGCGGCGCTGCGCCGTCCTTCGAGCTCTACGGTCTCGGTTTCGAGCACAAGCATTTGCCGGAGACGCAGCTCTATTCGAAGCTGACGCGGCGGCCGATCTTTGTGCCGTCGGTGGCCGATTTCCGGCAGGGCATGCTGGTCTCGGTGCCGCTGCATCTCGATACGCTGCCGGGCAAGCCCAGCGCCGCCGATCTGCACGCGGCGCTCGCCAGGCGCTACGCCGGCAGCACCTACGTCTCCGTCATGCCGATGCAGAACGACGCGAGCAAGAGCGGGAAACTGGAGCCCGAGGCGCTCAATGAGACCAACCGGCTCGAGCTCTACGTCTTCGCCAGCGAGAAGCATCGCCAGGCGGTGCTGGTCGCGCGGCTGGACAATCTCGGCAAGGGCGCCTCGGGCGCGGCAGTGCAGAACATGCGGCTGATGCTCGGGCTGCCGGACAAGTAACGCGGTGGACGACGCCACGCTGCAATTCTATCGGCAGAATGCCGAAGCCTACGCCAGGCGCGAGATCACCTCGCGCGACGCCCGGCTGACGAAGTTCCTTGCGTTGCTGCCGAAGGACGCCGCCATCCTCGAACTCGGATGCGGCGCCGGCGCCGATTCGGCGGAAATACTGGCGCGGGGATACGACGTCACGCCGACCGACGGCTCGCCCGAAATGGCCGAGGTCGCCGCGCGCCGTCTCGGCCGTCCGGTCGGCACGCTGCTGTTCCACGAGCTCGATGCGGTTGAGGCCTATGACGGCATCTGGGCCAACGCCTGTCTGCTGCATGTGCCGCGCGATCAGCTCGCCAACGTCCTTGCGTTGATCCACCGCGCGCTGAAGCCGGGCGGCGCCTTTTACGCCAGCTACAAGAAAGGCGACGGCGACGGCCGCGACACGCTCGACCGCTACTACAATTATCCGACGGAAGACTGGCTGCGCGCCACCTACGCGCAGGCGGGCGCGTGGCATGAGCTGTCGATCGAGACTGGCGAGGTCAGGGGCTTTGACGATGCGATGGCCGAGATGTTCTTCGTCCTCGCCCGCAAAGGCCCCTGAGCGTTTGCCTCACAGCACCTTGAAGATCGCCAGCGCCAGCACGGCCTGCGCGAGGAAGCCGACGGTGAAGGCCAGCGTGCGGAACACCGGCAGGCCGATGGTGTAGACGATGAGATGCGCGACGCGCGACCAGAAATAGACCGCGCAGGCGAGCGCCGTCCATTTGGTGGAATAGTCGAGCTGGGAAAGGATCAGCACCAGCGGGGCAAAGATGACGAGATTCTCCACCGCATTGTCATGCGCGAACATCAGGCGGTTCGCCCACTCGGCTTGCGGCTTGTCGTTGCGCGAGGGATTGGCCATGGCGCCGGTGAGGCCGCGCACCTGACAGCGATTGATGATGTAGGGGATCCACAGGATTCCCGTCAGGATCACCGTGCACGTCAGCCAGAACAATTCACGCGTCATCGCTTCCCCCTCATTTCAATTCGACCCGACCCGGCGGCGGGATGGTGGTTTATAGCGGAGAGGAGGGCGAAGCGCTACGCACGGACGCGGACATAGCTGCCGGGCGCATCCTCGATCGGCGGCAGCACCTCGCCGACGTTGCGCGCCGGAACCCGTTCGGCGTCGATGCTGACAAGCCATTGCAGCCAGTCCGGCCACCACGAGCCCTTGTGCTCGACCGCACCCTTCATCCATTCGGCGACGGAGCCGGCGTTGATGTTGTCGTTGGTCCAGTACTGGTACTTGCCGCCCGCCGGCGGATTGACCACGCCGGCGATGTGGCCGGAGCCGGACAGCACATATCTCACCGGTCCGCCGAAGAATTGCGAGCCGTACAGCACGGATTCGGCGGGCGCGATGTGATCCTCTCGCGTTGCGAGATTGTAAATGGGCACTTTCACCTTGGAGAGATCGAGCAGGGTGTCCTCGAGCACCATGCTGCCGGTGGACAGGCGGTTGTCGAGATAGCAGTTGCGCAGATAGTAGGAATGGTTCGCCGCCGGCATCCGCGTTGCGTCGGAATTCCAGTGCAACAGGTCGAAGGCCGCGGGCGGCTGGCCCTTCAGGTAGTTGTTGACGACATAGGACCAGATGAGATCGTTCGAGCGCAGCATGTTGAAGGCCATCGCCATCCGGCTGCCTTCGAGCACGCCTGACTCTTCCATGTCGCGTTCCAGCGCGGAAATCTGGTCCTCGTCGACGAAGACGAGGAGGTCGCCGGCATGGGTGAAGTCGACCTGTGCCGCGAAGAAGGTCGCCGAGGTCACGCGCTGGCGGCGCTTCTCGGCGAGCCAGGCCAGCGTCGAGGCGAGCAGGGTGCCGCCGACGCAATAGCCCGCGGTATGCACCTTCATCTCGCCGGTCACCTTCTCGATGACGTCCATCGCCGCGAGCGGGCCCTCGTGCATGTAGTCGGCCCAGGTTTTCTTGGCGAGTTCCTTGTCGGGATTGACCCAGGAGATCACGAACACGGTGATGCCCTGATCGACGCACCATTTGATGTAGGATTTCTCCGGGCGCAGATCGAGAATGTAGAACTTGTTGATCCACGGCGGCACGATCAGCAGCGGCGTGCGCAGCACCGTCTCGGTGGCCGGCGAGTACTGGATCAGTTGCATCAAATCGTTCTGGTAGATCACCTTGCCCGGCGTCGTCGCCATGTTGACGCCGACCGCGAGATTGTGCGGGTCGGACTGGCGGATGCGCAGCGTGCCGCGGCCGGCCTCGATATCCTCGGCCAGCATTTTCATGCCGCGCACGAGATTGTCGCCCTTGGACTCCAGGGTCGTGCGCAGCACTTCCGGATTGGTCAGCACGAAGTTGCTCGGCGACAGCGCGTTCATGATCTGCTGGACGTAGAACTCGGCCTTCTTGCGGGTGTGCGGATCAAGGCCGTCGGCATTGCGCACGAGGTCGTGGGCCCACTGCGTCGTCAGAAGATAAAGCTGCATCACGAAGTCGAAGAACTGGTTCGACTTCCACTCCGGATCCTGGAAACGCTTGTCGCGCGGCGAGGGCTCGATCGCGGGCTTTGCGTCGGCTTCGCCGGCCAAGCGGCGCGACGCCGAGCCCCAGAGGTCGAGATAGGCCTTGCCGATCCTGTGCTGCAAATCCGCGGCGCGGTCCTTGTCGGACATCCAGTATTCCGCGACCGAGGAGAAGGTCTTGATCACCTCGGCAATCTCGTTCGGCGGCTTGTCCTTGACCTCGCCGGTCTCGCGCGGCTTCAGATACGCCGCAAGCGCCTGGCCAGAGCTCTCCATCGCGCGCGCAATGTTCATCGCGAACGCTTCGGCGTCGAATTTGGTCTCGGTCTTGTCCTGGGTCTCGACGTCACTCATGTCGCCAACTTACCGATTTCGATCCGCGCCGTCACCGCGGCGAACGGTGCTGACATCTCTTTGGATTAATTCTGTGATCCCTGATGTTGCGCTGCGTCAAAGTTTCGCGATTCCGACATAATGCAGCCTCACCGATAGCCTCCTGTTCTCCTGCCCTTAATCGTTTGGGGCGACAATCGTTTGAACGATTGTGCTACACTATCGCTGCAAGGCTTGGGCCAGCGGGACACGTAAGGCGCGAGTTGGGATTCCTCAGGGATGCCGGTGGGTGGAACGACAAAGCTGCTGATGGCGGCGACGTTGCTTGGCGCAACGCTCGCGGCGGGCGGCTGTTCGACCCAAATCGCCGATTTGCCGGCGGTCGGGCTGCCTTCCGATGCGCCGCCGCGGACCAAGGAGGCAGGCAGTTACCTCCCGGTGCACGACCTGCCGCCGGAACGCGCCGAGGCCGCCATGAAACTGGACGAGCAGAAGCGGATTCAGTCCGAGCTGATTGCCGCCCGGGACCGCCAGGCCTCATCCGGGACGCCCCCCAAGAACGCCAACGCCCCCGCCCGATAGGCCCTGAATTGCGCGTTTTGCGCTGGCATCGCGGGACTTGCGTGCTAAAACGTTGCAATTCAACGGTTTGGCGGCTGAACTTGGCCTAAATCCTTGATTGGGCGCGTTTTTGCGCGGAATCGGGATGTGCCATGCCGTCAGCCGTGCCGGCAGCCCCAAGAGGGGTACCGGCACCCCGGAGCTTGAGACCCATGGAAGAATTTTACCGCATCCGCCGCCTGCCGCCCTACGTGTTCGAGAAGGTCAACCAGGCCAAGGCAGCGGCGCGCAATGCGGGGGCCGATATCATCGACATGGGCATGGGCAATCCCGATCTGCCCGCGCCGCCCCATGTGCTGGAAAAGCTCAAGGAGGTGCTGGGCAAGCCGCGCACCGATCGCTATTCGGCATCGCGCGGCATCAATGGGCTGCGCAAGGCGCAAGCGGCGTATTACGCGCGCCGGTTCGGGGTGAAACTCAATCCCGACACCCAGATCGTCGCGACGCTCGGCTCCAAGGAAGGCTTTGCCAACGTGGCGCAGGCGATCACCGCGCCCGGCGACGTCGTGCTGTGCCCGAACCCGAGCTATCCCATCCACATGTTCGGCTTCCTGATGGCCGGCGGCGTGATCCGCTCGGTGCCGTCGGAGCCGACGCCGCAATTCTTCGAGGCGGTGGAACGGGCGATCATCCATTCGATCCCCAAGCCGATCGCGCTTATCGTCTGCTATCCCTCGAATCCGACCGCCTATGTCGCCGATCTCGATTTCTACCGGGATCTCGTCGCGTTTGCGAAGAAGCACGACATCTTCATCCTGTCCGATCTTGCCTATGCCGAAGTCTATTTCGACGAGAAGAACCCGCCGCCGTCGGTGTTGCAGGTTCCCGGCGCGATCGACGTCACCGTCGAATTCACCTCGATGTCGAAGACGTTTTCGATGGCGGGCTGGCGCATGGGCTTTGCGGTCGGCAATGAGCGCATCATTGCTGCGCTTGCGCGGGTCAAATCCTATCTCGACTATGGCGCGTTCACGCCGGTGCAGGTCGCGGCGACCGCCGCGCTGAACGGCCCCGAGGATTGCATCCGCGAGATGCGCGAGACCTATCGCAAGCGCCGCGACGCCCTGGTCGAATCGTTCGGCCGCGCCGGTTGGGACATTCCGCCGCCGCAGGCCTCGATGTTCGCCTGGGCGCCGCTGCCCAAGGCGTTCCAGGGTGTCGGTAGCATGGAATTTGCCACCCTGATGGTGGAAAAGTCCGGTGTCGTGGTCTCGCCTGGAGTAGCCTTTGGCGAGCATGGCGAGGGCTATGTCCGCATCGCCATGGTGGAAAACGAGCAGCGGATCCGTCAGGCCGCGCGCGGTGTGCGCCGCTTCCTTGAAAGCGGCATTGAAACGTTGCACAACGTGGTTCCTCTCGCCAACCGGCGCTAATCCGATCTGCAGGTTTTCTCGTCCATGGCACCCCTGAAAGTGGGCATCGCGGGCCTCGGCACCGTTGGCGCCGAAGTGGTCCGCCTCATCGAAGAGCAGGGCCGCCTGCTGTCGGCACGCAGCGGCCGCGGCATCCGCGTCGTGGCGGTGACCGCGCGCTCCAAGGTCAAGAAGCGCGGCGTCAATCTGCGCGGCATCGAATGGGCGAAGAGCCCGCTGGCGCTCGCCACCGATCCCAATGTCGATTGCTTCGTGGAATTGATGGGCGGTTCCGGCGATCCCGCATTCTCGGCGATCGAGGCGGCGCTCAAGGCCGGCAAGTCCGTGGTGACCGCCAACAAGGCGCTGATCGCCAGGCACGGCATTCGCCTCGCCAAGGCCGCCGAGAAGCATGGCGGCACGCTGAACTTCGAGGCGGCCGTTGCCGGCGGAATTCCCATCATCAAGACGCTGCGCGAAGGCCTTGCCGGAACCACCGTCAACCGCGTCTACGGCATCCTCAACGGCACCTGCAATTACATCCTGAGCCGAATGGAGCAGGAGGGGTTGACCTTCGCCGAATGCCTGAAGGACGCGCAGCGGCTCGGCTATGCCGAGGCCAATCCGTCGTTCGACGTCGACGGCCACGATACCGCGCAGAAGCTCGCGATCCTCGCCAGCCTCGCCTTCGGCACCAAGGTGTCGCAGAGCGCGATCTATGTCGAAGGCATTTCCTCGATCAAGCCGGAGGATCTGCGCGCGGCTGAAGAGCTCGGCTATCGCGTGAAGCTGCTCGGCGTTGCCGTGCGCACCGCCAAGGGTATCGAGCAGCGCGTGCATCCGACCATGGTGCCGAAGAGCTCGTCGATCGCGCAGGTGATGGGCGTCACCAATGCCGTCACCATCGACGGCGAGGGCATTCCGCCGATCACGCTGGTCGGCCCCGGCGCCGGCGGTGCCGCGACCGCGGCCTCGGTCATTGCCGATATCGCCGATATCGCGCGCGGTGTGCACACCACGCCGTTCGGCCGCCCGGTGGAGAAATTGCGTGAGACCAAAAAGGCGCCGATGGAGCGCCACGAGGGCGGTTATTACATCCGCCTGATGGCGCGCGACGTCGCCGGCACCGCGGCGAAGATCGCGACGCATCTCGCCAAGGAAAAGATCTCGCTGGAATCGATCGTGCAGCGGCACCCCGATGGCATCGATCCGACCGGCGCAGGCAAGTCGTCGCCGATGCCGATCATCCTGATCACCTACGCCACGCATGAGGACGCGGTGCGCCGCGCGCTTGCCGCCGTGCAGCACGACAAGATCATCAACGGCAAGCCGCAGGTGATCCGGATCGAGAAGAACTAGCGCCGCGAACCGTTCGCGCGTGAAGGAACCAAGACCGCGGGCCGCAGGGCCCCGGGACTTCAAGGAGTACTGAGATGTCGACCCATATTTCCGTTCCGCCGCAGCTATTGCTCGAGCGCATCCTGACGCTCGAGATCGTGCGCGTGACGGAGCGGGCGGCGGTGTCGGCCGCGCGGCTGCGTGGCCATGGCCAGGAAAAGCCCGCCGACCAGGCCGCGGTCGATGCGATGCGGCGCGAGCTCAACAAGCTGCCGATCGAGGGCACCATCGTGATCGGCGAGGGTGAGCGCGACGAGGCGCCGATGCTGTTCATTGGCGAAAAGGTCGGCCTCAATGCCGGCCCGAGGGTCGATATCGCCGTCGATCCGCTGGAAGGCACCACGCTGTGCGCCAAGAACATGCCCGGTGCGATCGCCACCATGGCGATGGCCGATGGCGGCACGCTGCTGCACGCGCCCGACGTCTACATGGACAAGATCGCGATCGGTCCCGGTTACCCCAAGAACACGATCGATCTCGATGCGCCGCCGGCCGAGAACATCAAGCGGCTCGCCAAGGCCAAGGGCGTGCCGGCTTCGGCCATCACGGCGCTGGTGCTTGACCGTCCGCGCCATGCCGAGATCATCGCCGCAATCCGCGGCACAGGTGCAGCGGTGCGGCTGATCACCGACGGCGACGTCGCAGGCGTGATCCACACCGCGAGCCCCGACGAGACCGGCGTCGACATCTACATGGGCACGGGCGGTGCGCCGGAAGGCGTGCTGGCGGCGGCGGCGCTACGCTGCATCGGCGGCCAGATGCAGTGCCGGCTGATCCTCGATAGCGCCGAAAAGCGCGAACGTGCTGCCAAGATGGGCGTGAGCGATCCGCGCATGGTCTACGGCATCGAGGACATGGTGAAGGGTGACTGCCTGTTCGCCGCCACCGGCGTCACCACAGGTTCGCTGCTGACCGGCGTCAAGTTCCGCAAGGACAACGTGATCGAGACCGAGACGGTGGTGATGCGCTCGGTCACCGGCACCGTCCGCTACATCA